>NZ_FMXO01000011.1 GCF_900104215.1 Desulfonatronum thiosulfatophilum
ACAGGGGCTACCAAAATGTAGGCGACACCAAAATCCTGCGGCCAGGGCGTCCGAAGAAAAGCGATAGCCCCTATCAACGGCGGATCGCCCGTGAGCGTTTTCGCCGTAGAGCAGGAATAGAGCCGATAATTGGTCACCTGAAACAGGATCATCGCTTGTCCCGAAACTACCTGAAAGGGGTTCTCGGCGACGCGATCAACCTGTTCATGGCTGCCGCGGCATTCAATTTCAGGAAGTGGATTCGGAAGTTCGAACACTTTTTTGCCCTTTTTACGCTTTGGCTGTTTTTCGGCACCACAACCCGTCAGCCTTCTATGATGATCCTGTAACGAAAATATCGGATTTTTCAGGCTCGACGAAATAAGCGGCTCTGATTTAATCAGAGCCGCTTATTTTGGAATTTTTTGATGAGGAAGGTTCGTACGTACAAATGAGATGCCCACATCCCTCAATCCTTCCACTCCCTTTACGCCCTCGGCTTCACCACCTCCACTTCTGCCTTCCGGCTACCGACATCCCACCCGTCACCTGATCATTCGACTTACTGCTTCTGAACTTATCAGCCGGATAAATTCGACACCTTTCCCCATGCGCCGGTACGGCTCCAGATCCGTAAGCTCGTAATCATCCGGAGCCAGCACATCCCGCACGCCAAACTTTGCCATGTCTTCAACGGAAAGCAGAAAAAAATCCCTGACACCGTACTCCTCGTTTCCCACTCGGCAGATATACTCGTCGACGTCGATTTTTTCAAAAAACCGGGCTTGCTTGGCCTTGCTGTTCTCCATGTATTCGCGCGTCTGTTGGATGGCTTGCGCGAGCATACCTTCCAGATCGAGTTTATTTTTCGCCTGTTCATCAAGTTGCTCGTAGGCTTGGATTAACTCTGCCCGTACATCCGCGTCAGTTATTCCCCTCTTCTGCAACGCATTGCCATGCCACCCCACAATGGCGTTTGCGTTGATGATTTTGCGCCGCCCTGCCGTGAAGACGTAATTGGCGCAGGACGACATGCACATTTTCTCGACCACGACATCCGCCTGATTGTCAAAGACCCATTCTCCCAGCCGCATGCCCGCATTGATTTCACCGCCCCCGGAAGCGATGACCAGCGTCTCCACCACGCGTCCTTCGACCGAATCCAAAAATTTCGTCACATTCAGGTCGGAAATACTGCCGGCAAAGGTCGCCGTCGTCCCCTCCACGCTGATATAGGCTTCTTCCGCGGAAGGATCGTAAACCGATCGCCCGAAAACCTGAGTTTGGCTGAGCACGATTAAAATCAAGCCCATCGTTAAAATACTTCTCATGGTTCCCACTCCTTTTTGAGGGTCAGATCATGACTTCCAGGTTATGCTGCCACATGTTTTGAGTAGGCTGCCAAGCTCATTCCTTGAGCAGCTCCAGCATTTCCTCCAGGGACAATTTGGCCCCGCTGTCCGTGCCTTCCAGGAGGCTGGTGGCCAGGTCGCGTTTGTGGCGGTGGAGGTCGAGGATTTTTTCCTCGATGGTGCCCTTGGTCACCAGGCGGTAGATCGTTACCGGTCGTTGCTGGCCGATGCGGTGGGCGCGGTCCGAGGCCTGATCCTCCACCGCCGGATTCCACCAGGGATCCATGTGGATCACGTAATCCGCCGCCGTGAGGTTCAGTCCGAAACCACCGGCTTTCAAGCTGATCAGGAAAAGGTCCCCTTCCCCGGCCTGAAACGCGTTCACCGCGGCCTGGCGCTGTTTGATGGGCGTGGAACCGTCCAGGTACTGGTAGTGGACCTTGCGTTTATCCAGATAGTCGCGGACCAGTTTGAGATGACCCGTGAATTGACTGAAAACAAGGGCCTGATGGCGGTTTTCCAGGAGTTCATCCAGGATTTCGCCAAAGGCCTGCAACTTGGAACTGGTCGCCCCGTTGCCGGGCATGACCAGTTCTGGATGGCAACAGGCCCGGCGCAGGCGCATGATCTCAGCCAGCATTCTGATCCGCTGTTGGCCGGGCTGATCCATGGGTTCGGACATTTTTTCCAGGGCATTGCGCCGAATGGCCTCGTAGATGGCCGACTCCTCCGGGCTGAGTTCCACGGGCAGCACCACCTCGGTCCGTGACGGCAGTTCGGCCAGGACCTCGCTTTTCAAACGCCGCAGAATGAACGGTCGAATCAGGTTTTTCAGCCGCCGCCTAGCCTCGTTGTCCTTGTTCTGTTCGATGGGCACGGCGAATTTGCGATTGAACCGCTCCATGGAATTCAGCAGGCCGGGATTGATGAAATTGAACAGATTCCAGAGTTCGCCCAGGTGATTTTCGATGGGCGTGCCCGTGGTGATCATTCTGAACCCTGCCGGCAGGGCCATGGCCGCCCGGGAGCGTTTCGTGAAAACATTCTTGATGGCCTGGGCCTCGTCCGCGACAAGGGTGCTCCACTCCACCTTGGCCAATTGCTCGGACTGGGTCTGGAGCAGGCCATAGCTGCACACGATGAGATCAAAGGGCCCGGCCTCGGTCAGCATCTGTTCCCGTGCTCCGGGCCCGAAGCGCAGCGGACGCAGGCTGGGTGCAAATCGTGCGGATTCGTCCATCCAGTTGATGCACACCGACGTGGGCGCCAGGACCAGGGTCGGCCCGAGTTTGGCACGGGTCAGAATCAGGGCCAGGGCCTGAATGGTCTTGCCCAGTCCCATGTCGTCGGCCAGACAGGCTCCGGCTCCCCAGTGCGCCAGCCTGGCCAGCCACTGAAACCCCTCGACTTGGTAATCCCGCAGTTCAGCGCGCAAGGTCGTGGGAACCTCCGGAGTCAAATCGCGGGACTCCCGCAGGCGCCGCAAAAGATCTTTCCATGGCTTGGTCGCATCGACCCGCATGCCCTGCAACACGTCTTCCATGGCCGGAGCGGCCAAAGGGTTGAAGCGGCCGGCATCGCTGTATCCGCGGACGGCGTCCAGACGTTTGCGAAGATCGCGGGTCAGGCTCAGAAAGTCTCCCTCCTCCAGGCGAATGAACCGTCCCGGACTCTGTTCCAGCAGGGCGAGCAACTGCGCCATCTCCAGGACCCGGCCGTCCTCCAGCTGCAGTTCTCCTTCCAGACTGAACCAGTCCTTGCGCTGACGAACGCTGATCCGCATCTTGCTCGAGTCGGCTTCCGGGACCACCTTGATCCGTTGCCCCTCCGGCCATTCCAGGACGACGGACTCTCCCAGTTCCTGCAATTGCAGCAAGGTCTCCAAAGCCTCTTCCGAATCCTCGATCAACCAGGACCAGTTGGCATCCGGATCCAGAACCGGGCAGCTTTCCAGGACCTTTTTCACCGCGAGCTGTTCGGCCTGAATATCTCGAACAGCACAGTATTGTCGTCCGTCCACTTCCGCAAAGAGGGTCTTGCCGCCCTCTCCGGGTCGAATCAGCAGGTTGCCGCCGGCAATGGGCCGCAGAAACAGCTCCATGCCCAGTCCTCCATTTATTGGACGCAAGCGGATCACCGGACGCGAATCCGCGGCCACTTCCTCGGCCTGAACCGGGCTGCCGCCGATATTGGAGTGGACGGCCAATAGCGGAGCAATCTCGGCAATGCTGGCCAGAACCCGCTCCTTGGCCGTAACCGGAACGGTCAATCCCTTGAGCCCAAGAATATCCGCGATCTTGAGATGTCGCTCGTCAAAATGCACCAGGCGCAGACGATGGCGCGTCTCTTCCCGGCGCACCAAATTGCGACCCGCAACAGGCGTGGGATCGATGCGCAGCCGCAGTTTTTCCTTCTCTTCCAGAACCTGGAGCGCCGGTTCGGATTTGACCAGCTCCACCGGGCGCTCCGGATCATCCTCCCAGAAGATCAGGGGATGCCCTACCGCTGCCAACAAGGCCTGATCCAAATCCTGAATGGAATACCCACCACCGTACCGGCTATAGCTTCCGGACATCCTTCCGAACGAAGCCTGTGAAATGCGCCGATCATGGTCCGTCAAAGAGGAAAAATCCTCTGGTGAATCATGAAGCCGGTAGGGAGAAACATTCTTCCCGGTGGTCCACTGGCCGTTCTTTTTTCGCTTCTGCTCCCGGGGTTCCAGAACACACACCTCGCCGAGGCAGCGCAGCCGCCAGGTCATGCGCGTCTCGCCGCCACTTCCCCGAGCACTGGGACTGACGGTTGCTCCAATGTTTTTCAGGGCATCCAGAGCCAGTTCCCAGGAGGCTTTGGGTTTCAGGAGTTCCGTAATCGACGCCCAATGTTCATTTTTTTGGGGAACGTCGGTTCGCTCCCTGTTGCTCTCTTTGGCGCTCTCTTTGACGCTCTTCTTGTTTCTGATTTTGCCCATTTTCCTGAGCAGCATCTCCGCCTCCTCGGCATACCAGAGATACCCTCCGCTCAGCGCGATGTGATAATTATCGGACAAGGCTTTTAGTTGTTTGTCGATGGGATCCTGTCCCAACCAGGACCTGATCAAAGGCCGGAACAAGGCCGGATACGGAAAATGTTGCAGGTTGTACGTACCTGCCAAATCCTTGCAGGAGGATGGCTTTTTTTCACCCAGTAAAATCAAGGCGGCATCTGCAAAGGCCGCAAATACTTCTGCATACGGATCAGGTATCTCACCCTTGGCCATGAATCCGGCTTGTTTGGGGATGAGTCGCAAATCCTCCGGCTCGCCCCGACGCAACAGGCAGAGATTATGAAAAATTCCGGCCATGCCCGGAATTCGCACGTTGCGTTTGCGGGTTTCACGTTTCATGATGATTATGCAGGCATCGAAGGCCTCCATGGCCTGGTCGTATTCTCCCCGCACAAAGTGCCACCACCCCAACAGACTCAAGTCAGTGGAATTCTGGTCCACACCCAGCAACTCCCGGGCACTTTGGAGGTTGCCCCGGATGAGATATTGCTGGGCCATTACATATTTCGGTCCGGAATGGTTTTGGGCCATCTTCGGAAACCATTTTTCGGCCAGTTCAAAATGCGTGTTTCGAGGGATCAGATCCTCCATGCCCTTCATCAGGGACGTTCCCAGGACCTGAAACTTGAGCACGTCCGGCAACTGTTCCACCCAGGAGCGGTTCAGAGGATAAAGACACAGCCTTGCTAGCTGAGCAACCTCGTGCGAAGGCAGCAGATCCCACGTCGAGGAAACACCACTGATGCCGCGCATTACATCCGAATATTTCCCCAGATACAGATCCGTGCGCATGCGATGGTAGCCTTTCGAAAAATCCATGGGATTGTTCCAGGAAAATTCAGGCAATGGAAGAAGCTTGAGTACGACCCTGTGCACCTCCGCATACTTTTTTTCCAGGGCCAAGGTCCGAGCCGGCTCTTCTCGAATCATCTCGTTACATTGGAAACGCGCATTTTTGACGGAAAGCAGATGCAAACGTTCCATTCTTTCCTGCCATGCCTTGGTGACGGCCTGATGCAGTGGTGTTCCCCGGCTGTCCCGCCAGTCAAGATGCAACAGTATTTTCTGCAGTTCCGTGATGGTCAGGTGTTTCCAGGCCACGGTCAGGACTTGCAGAATACGTTGGTCATCCGAAGACAGATGTTGGAGATTGGCAAGGAGGGTTTCCAGTTTACGTTGGTTGTCGCTGAAGTTCATGGATGGTGTGTTCCTCAGGTGAGATGGAATCATTGGGAGGTTGTTGAAAAATCCCCGCTGGCTACGTTGCAACAAAAGTTGATTTTTTGAACAGCTTGCGGAATCGGGCTTTTTTCAACAACTGACAGGCTTGGTCTTGAATTGCATTTTTGATCAACCCACATTATTTGATCGAGCAGATTGGCACCTGCCTGACTAAAATCAGGATTTGCCATGATTTTACTGACTCGTAAACTCCTTTACCGACACAACATTAATCTTTGGTGAAAATGAACAAGCAACCGTACTGCGTTAGGAGCTTTTGCAGAGCAAATCGGTTAGTCCCGTATTAATTTTTTAATATGCATTACCGCAATCACAACAATTATTAAAACCATGAGAAAATCCATCACGGAAGAACGTATCCAGCGTATCAGGGAGGTTCTGGCAAAACGGCAGAAAGATCTGACCTTGATCCTGAACAATATCCACGATCCGCACAACGTCTCGGCCATCCTCCGTAGTTGCGACGCCTTCGGGGTGCATGGGGTGCAGCTGTATTACACGCGTGAATCGTTTCCCCTCGTCGGCAAGCGGGCTTCGGCCTCGGCCAGGAAATGGGTGGACCGAGTCCGGCACAATGATGCCGCGGCCATGATTAAAGGTTTGCGTGAACAGGGGTATCAGATCATCGGTACCAGTCTGACCAGCGAGGCCAGGCCGTTGCCGGAATGGGACTTCACCGGGCCCACGGCCATCGTGCTGGGCAATGAGCACCGCGGCCAGGACCCGGCCCTGGATGCGCTGATCCCGGACAACTTGTTCATTCCCATGCAGGGCATGATCCAAAGCCTGAACGTGTCCGTAGCCGCGGCGGTGATCCTTTACGAGGCCTGGCGGCAGCGCCAGCTGCGGGGATGTTACGACCGACCAAGCTTCGATCCCGAAGAAATGGAGAAACATGTCTGCTCATGGATGGAGCGATGAGTAACGCTATTTTGCAGGCTGCCGATTCCATTGCTCGAGGCGGGGTTGTTATCTATCCCACGGAAACCCTCTATGCCTTGGGAACGAGCATCACCTCTCTTCAGGCTGTGGAGCGGATCAGCGACCTCAAGCAGCGCGACCGGAACAAGCCTCTGCCGGTGATCATCGGCGCCCTGGACCAGTTGGATATGATCACGGAATGGAAGGATGCGGAGCTTTCTCGTCTAATACGAAATTTTTGGCCCGGGCCCCTGAGCATCCTTGTTCCGGCCCGGCACGGACTATCCAGGCTGATCCAGGATGCACATGGCTTTGTCGCGGTTCGCTGGACCTCCCACTCCACGGCGCAGGCCCTGGCCCTCCACTGTCGAGCCCCCCTGGTCGCCACCAGCGCCAATCCCGGCGGCGAGCCGGCAGCTGGACGGCCTCAGGACCTGGACCCGGCCCTGGTCGAGAAAGTAGACATGGTCGTCGACCTGCCGCCCTATCCCGCTGGCGGCCTGCCATCCACCGTGGTTCAGATCCTGGCAGACGGTCGATTGAAGATCTTTCGTGAAGGAGCCGTGACTTCAAAACAACTCCAGGAGGCCGGCTGGCAGATCAGTTAAATTTTTTGAACCGACCCCCCAGAGAAATCAGAGTTTGTTTTTTTCGGTATAGTTTTTTGAACCATTCGGGGAAGAAATTGCATCTCCAAAAGCGAGACGATCCGGAAGATTAAACTCGAAACCATTGATTTTCCTATCTTAGATGTCCACGTCACACAAAACCAACCGACAAAACAAGTTTGGCATTATGATTGCTATACTCTAATCAACCTTCCTCCTTTTGCAAAAACCGGTTTTGTTTTTGGGCAGCCCACCCTCAGCAAAACCGGTTTTTTGCTGCGAAAAAAGGGTTCCTCTCCCAAACCCGAATCAGAATTTCCACAGCCTTTCAATCTCCCTGCGCACCATATCCTGAGTAATTCCCTGCATGCATGCGGGATTTCCGCAGGTGATGCGACCGGCCAGGGTGCAAGGACGACAGGAGAGATCCAGTCCGACTGGCCGCAAACCCGGCGGCCCCCACTGCTTTTCCGATGCCGGACCGAACAGGACCACCCCCGGTACGCCCAGCATCCCGGCCAGATGCATGGGGCCGCTATCATTGCCCACCACGAACTCGGCATGCTGTAGCAGATTCTGCAACTCTTCCAGCGTATTGGGGCAGATTACGGGAAAATCCCGGATATCCATCCCTCGATCCGTCTCAGCCGGGCCGAGAACAAAACGCACCACCCTACCCTGCTTCTCCAGCCAATCTGCTAGTTCAAAAAATTGTACCACGGACCATTGCTTGATCACATGACCGGCCCCGGGAAACAGAAGAACGCCGTTACCTGGAATCGCTTGTCCGGAACGCCTGCCGAACAGGTCGCGCCAGGCTGCCTGCCATGACCCATCACCATGGATGCCGAGGCGATCAAGGTGCTGGAGATAGGATTCGCGGGGAGGAATCAGAGGGATGTCGATTTTCTGTTCCTCCGTCTCCGGCGGTATGCCGGGCAATATGTGTAAATTCGGATGGTCGGGAACCGGCGGGTGCGCGTCCAGTACGAACCAGAATATCCGGGTCTCCCCAAACTCCTCGGGCCAATCCTCACGTCCGAAGAGCGAATCGAAAACCTGTTGCAGATCCCTGGGGCTCGGCTGCACGCCCAGCGGGCGTAGCCAGTGCAGACGGCTCTGCGGTCCGATCCAGTAGATTCTGCTGTTCGAGAATCGGACGCAGATGTTCCACATCGCCGGCCAGGCCATCAGGAAATCACCCAGGCCACCGCGATGGATTAATAAAATTGTGGAGTCGGTCGACATAAGGTTCGGGCGCCCTTCCCTGGGACCGCCGCACCCCAGTGTGGCACGTTTGCCATGGGATGGTCGGAGACGAGCTGAAGTATATCCGTTGAATCAAGCCTCAGATCAAATTGAAGAAAAGGTTCAAACTCCCAACGTAGCAATGGCTTTCCGTATCCAGTCAAATCCAATCAGCTCCTGCTCCAGGCGGACCTGTTCCCCCACTCGGTTCCAGCGCAGATCGTCGTAGAGCATCCGTTCACTGGCGGTCAGGCGCGGCAGGACTCGGGTTTCCTGACGGGGTTCGATGCTCCAGAACTCCTTGTGCGCCAGCAGCGTCTCGTTGTCCATGAGCAGGGAGACGACGTGCGGAAAACAGCATCGCAGTTGATCCAGAATCGCGAATCCGTGGGTGTCGATGTCGCCCCAGTAGTGCACTTCGCGCTGATGCAGCCAGACGGCCTCGGCCAGCCTGTCGAGACCGTATCCCGAGCCGAAGACGACCATGCTCCGCGGTATAGGGGGAAAAGCCAGGAAATTGATCTCGTTCTCCGTGATGAAGATCCGTTGTAGGGGCGGATCAAGGCAGGCAAAGTCCTCATGCGCCAGGGTCAGATCCTGGTCGCCTTTCCGGGGCGGAACAGAAGGCAGAAGAGCCACGTTGGGATCCAGAACGCGAAAGCGGACGCTCAGCGTCTTGGTGCGGAAGCCGTAGCGCTGGACAAATCCGTTCACGCCGCAGGCCGAAGAATCCACGGCCTCCGCGGGCAGGGACATGTCCAGCAGTTCCGCCAGCACTCCGCGATGGGTCTCGATGAACTTGGTGTGAACACCGGGAATGTCCACCTGCCGCAGATAGATGTCGGGGCGTGGGTGTTCACGCAGCCAGGAGACGATATCCAGCAACAGGTGCCACTGCCCGGTCAGCTCCAGGGCGCGCAGAGGGCGTCTGGCCAGCCAGGGCAGCAATTCCGGTCGGCGTTCCAGGGTCAATGCGGCCAGCTCGCTCAACAGCCTGGCATCCCTGCCCTTCTGGATCAGGGCCAAAGCCTGTTCCAGGGTGTCCACCCAGACCTGGGCGGGAATCGTATTGACGCCCAGGATGCGATGGTTGATCTCCCGGCGCAGCACCCGGTAGTGCCGGGCCTCCTGGTCCAGCAGTGCAATCCAGTTCCGAACCTCATCGTACCGCTCGGCCAGGTCGCGGCTTCCGGGAGCTTTCAGGGAGAGCTTCAGGGGAAAGAGCCCTTCCCCAGTCTCTCTGCTCACCAAGGCCGCCGGCAGCACTCCCCGATCCCAGAGCCTGCGCACCTGATTGCGCAAATCCAGCGGAGTGGTCCAGTTCGTGAGTTTGGTCATTGCGCCTTATCGAGAAGGTTCCGCATGGGAGCCGGATGGATCGTTACCAACCGGGGTAAGAATTCATGAGGTCGTAAAAAAGACAATCCGGATCTCAACTCCGGGTCGACAGGAAGTTATCGAAAGGCTGCCAAATCGGGTTTGCCTTCCTCCAAACCGGCGATCATTGCCCCGTTCGGAAGTTTCGATTCGGTAGGCAGCCGTTGGCGATCCTTTTCCTGATGGTATTCCTGGATGCTCAAATTGCGCAAGGAGGAGGTTCGTCCGTCCGGATTGTGGACAAAGCCGACGCTGGAGACAAAGGGCTCGATAATATGGATTTTCTGAAGCGGGGTGACGATGAGCAGTTGCAGGTTCAGGCTCTGGAAGAGTTTCAGGCCGTACTGGGCGGATTCGTCCGAGCCCCGGCCAAAGGCCTCGTCAATGACCACGAACCGGAAGGATCGGGAACGCACCGCCCCCCATTCCAGGCCGAACTGGTAGGCCAGGCTGGCCGCCAGCACGGTGTAGGCCAGCTTTTCCTTCTGGCCGCCGGACTTGCCGCCGGAATCCGCATAGTGCTCATATTCCGCGCCGTCCTCCCGCCAGCGCTCGCTGGCTCCGAAGACAAACCAGTTGCGCACGTCGGTGACCTTGGCGGTCCAACGGCGGTCCATTTCCGACTGCCCTTCCCTGCCCCGAAACCGTTCGATGATCCGTCTGACCTGCAGAAACTTGGCTTCGGAATACTGCGCATCCTCCGAGCCGCTCAGAGAGCCCTCGGTGCAGGCCTTGAGCTCGGCCTGGAAATCCCGGATGTCCGGATCCGCCACTGCCTGGGCTTCCAGAAGGATGTACCGCCCGGGATTGAAGTCGATCTGGGTCAGGGATTCGTTGATCCGCTGGATGCGCTCCCGGATGGTTTCCCGCTCCCGGAACAGCTGGGAGTGAAAATTGGCCACTTCGCGGATGGTGTTCTCGTTGAGCAGTTCCTTGAACCGGGCCTCGAAGCGCGGCAGATCGTCGGCTTGGAGCTGCTCCAGCATAGCCCGGTACTCGCCGGCCGCATCCACGGAGATGTCCACCTCCTGGGTTTCCAGGGGGAATTCCGTGCCGTAGGACTGCATGGCGGCGAGGATTTTCTCCCGCAGCCGGGACAGCTTCCTGTCCTCCGCGTCGATCCTGGCCTGCAGCCATTCCCGCATGTCCCGCTCGCGGTTGTCGCAGGACTCCACGGTCAACAGCCGTCCGGCCAGGGCTTCTCCGCGCAGCTCGTCCAACTGCCCGAATCGGGCGGTCTGTTCCGGTCCGGCATCGTCGACCACGATTCTGGTCTGATCCCGCAGCTCTTGGGCGTCATGGCGGCGTTGTTCGGCCTTGGAACGTACGTCCCGGGCGCTGCCCAGCTCGGCCTCGATCCTGGCCAGATCCGCTTCCACGCCCTGGAGCTGGGCCGTCAGCGTTTTCAGGATGTCCGAGGCGGCTTCCAGGCCGCGTTTTTCCTCTTCCAGATCGGCCACTTCCAGGGTCAGGCTACGCCAGTCCAGTTCCCGGAAATCCCGGTACTCGTCCAGCTTGGAAAGCGCTTCCAGGCGGCTCTTGATGGTTTTCTGCTCCTTTTGCAGGGCCGCGATGCGTGCCCCGATGCCGGCCAGGCGATCTTCCAGGCGCCTGGCCTTGTCCTCCAGGGCCGCGATCTTGGCCTCGTTGCTCCAGCCCAGGACGTAGCGGCCGCGGTCGTCGATGCGGTGCCGGTCATCCTTTTCGTGGCGTTCGCCGGGCATCTTGATCTGTCCGGACCGGGTCAGGGCTTTGGTCTCCCGCCGGAACTGATCCTGGGTCGGACAGCAGGCCACGTCGAAACGGTGGGCCATTTCCCGTTCCAGCCAATCGTACAGGGCAGAATCCGGCTTCAGGGCCACCTTGCGGACCAGGGAATCCGGATGCAGTTCGGGTACGGCGAGTCGGCCGGCCCCCCGTATGGTCCGGACCCGAAAGTAGACCAGGCGTCCTTTCAAATGCGTGGCGTCCACCCATTGGGCCACCCGGGCATAGTGCTCATCAGGCACCAGCAGGGACAGCCCGAAATTGTGCAGCACCCGCTCGATGGCCCCCTCCCAGTCCTTTTCCTCCTCGCGGACCTGGATCAACTCCCCGGCAAAGGGCATGTCCTTTTCGGCCAGTTCCAGGGCCGCGCACAGGGAGCGGCGCATGGCCACCTGCTTTTCGTCAATGTTGCTGCGCCTGGATTTCAGGCTTTTGATTTCCACGCTCAGCTCGGCGTATTCATCCCGGCCCTGCTTGAACAGCACCATGTTCTCGCTCAGGTCGTTCTGCACCCGGGTCTCTTCCTGGGCGGCATTCTCCAGCAGCTCGCCGCACGTCCGGCGCTGGTCCAGAAAATGATCCTCGTCTCCCGCCGGCTTGAGGTTCACGGCCGCGGCCAGCTCCGCGTAACGGTCCGCCTTGGTCCGCCGATGCCCGGCCTCCTCCAGCTTGAGGCGGATGTCCTCGGCAATGCGGGCAATACGGTCCCCTCCGCTCTCGGCAATGCTCCGGCGCAGTTCCCGCTCCCGGGCCTGGAGATCCCGCCACTGGGTTTCCAGGCGGCCCACCAGCCCGTTGTGCCTGATCAGCTCTTCGCGCAAGCCGTCCAGGCGCTTGTCCAGCAGTTCCAGTTTCAATCCGGCGAACCACGGCCGCAAAGCCTCCCGGCAAGCCCGCAAGTCCGCTGCTCCCACGATCAGCTCCGCATACCGATCGCAATCCGCCACCAAAGGCGTGAGCAGTTCCACCTGCCGCTTGGCCTTGAGCACGGCCTCATGGGCACGGGTCAGGTCGTCGAAGTGGCCGATCAAGGCGGCGATGCGCGGCGCCACGTCAAAAGGTTCGAGCATGTGCATGCGCACGAAATCCGTCAGATTGCCCACGGACTTCAGGGAGACTGTCTGCAGGAACAATTCCAGGGCCTGATCGTTGTCGATCCCGAAACGCCGCCGAAACCACGCGCCATACGGTGGAAAGCTGTCGAAAACGTCCACGCCGGAGCTGCGCAACCGTTTGCGCAGCTTGTCCATTTCCGTCCCGAATCTGGAAAAATCTTCGGCAATGGACAGCTCGCGTTCGCAGGCTACGTAGAATCGTGCCGGCTGCCCCTGGCCGTCCTTCATCCAAAAAACCTGGGCCAGGGTGACGGTCTTCTGGTATCCGGCATTGCGGAACACGCCAAGGACCACGGCATAGCAGTGCTCGTCGCGCAGGGGCACGGGTTTCGCGCTGCCCGTGGTGTCGCTTCTCTCGGACTTGTAAAAGCCCAGCACATAGGAACGCAGGCTGCGTTCCCGGGCCTCGGCGCCGGCCGCCTTGTTGTAGGAAATGCGCTGCGCCGGGACCAGCAGGGTGGTGATCGCGTCCACCAGGGTGGACTTGCCCGAACCGATGTCTCCGGTCAGCAGGGCGTTCTGCCCGTCCAGCCGCAGGGTCCAGATGCGGCCGTCAAAGGTTCCCCAATTGTAGATCTCCAGGCGCTGGAGGCGAAAACCGGCCAGACGGTCGTCGGCCATTAGTTCGAACATCTGCCGTTCAATCGCCATCTTTCGCTTCCTTTGCGGCTTTCCCGGCGATTGCGCCGGTCTGCGCATGTTCTTGATAGGCCGCCAGCCGCCGGTCAAATTCTGCCAACCACTGGGCATCCACAAAGGCCTTGATGATCCGCCGCACCTCGAACATCCGGTCCTGACCGCGCAATCGGCGCAGAAAACCCAGATCCACGACCTTGTTCAAATGGGCGTCCACCTGGTCGATCAACCGGGTTTCGTTGGTTCCCGCGGGCAGGAACACCCGGATCATTTCCACCACCTCGTCCCGAGAGAGAATCAGTCGGGTTTCCCCACCCCCGGCATCGAACTCGGCCAGTTTCTTGCGCAGAAGGGCCAGGAGCAAGCTGACCGGAAACGACAATTGCCGCCGGGCAATCAAGCGGGGCGTCTTGACGTCGTCCTTCTCGTCGATCTCAATCCGGGAACGCAGAAACGCATAGCCTTCGGCCTCGTCCAGAACCAGATCCAGCCCCAGCACGGCGACGTAATCCCGCACCCTGGCCTGAAGGCCCAGCAAGGCGTTCCATACAGCGGGCTGCTCTTCCACGGAGAGCAGCCCCTTGAGCAAAGGGATGACCACGGAGGAAAGGTCGGTTGGAGAATCGGAAGATGATGGATGTTGGGGGTGTTCGTTCATGAATTGCGATTGGTGAAAAAGAGGTGAATTGTTCCGTCCATTCAATCCCGCACAAAAATCACTCTTGGCAAGCGAGCCCTGCGCAGGGTGTCTTCCGCAACTTCCCACTGTACGGTTTCCGTGACAGCCTCGTCCACAACCGTGTGCGGGCGTTCCCCGGCCAGTTGCAGATAGGCCACCAGCTCGGCCAGGCCGTGGCGCAAGGGGCGTTGGATGGTCAATTCACCGAGACTGATCTGGGCCCGATCCTGCAAGGCCAGGCGGATATTGTGCCGCAGTTCTTCCCGGTCCACCACGATCTGGGCGAACAGCACATCAGCATCGACGTCGGCCTCGCCCTGTTCCAGCTCCACGTCGGCAATGCGGGCCTTGAAGGGCGGAGAGAACAGGGGCCGCTCCATGGGCAGTTCGATGTCCGCGCCCATCTCGTTCAGTTCCATGAAACCGCCGGAAGGCTGGTTGTCGCGGACGGCCAGGGCCCCGGACTCGATACCGTGCAGGATGTCCATGATCCGGCGGTTTTCCAGCCAGGCCTGGTCATCCAGAAAACGCCGCAGTTGCTGGGACAGGCGGGCCACGGTGCGCTGAGCGTGCTCGCCTGCCTCCAGCCAGTCGTAATGGACGCGGCGCAGCCGGGGATCGGGCTCCATCTCAGCCACCGGAGCCAGACTCAGAACATGTTCCAGTAGGCCTGTCAGCTCTTCCTGACGGCTCTGGGACATCAGAAAATCCCAGAAAGCTCGAAAGCTTCTGCCCTGATCCGAGTCGGCTATGGCGTCGCGTTCGCCCATGATCTCTTCCAGCAGTGCGGCCTTGGCTCCGTCCCAGAGCGCGATGCGTTCGCGCACCCGTCGGTCCAGCACGCGAAAATTGTCTTCCACTTCCCGAAAGTCGCCCAGCAGTTCCCGGGCCAGCTGAAGGAATTGCTGGAAGCGGTCCTTGAGTCCCGTCTCGTCCAGCAAGGGGACGTCGCCGGCCAGGATGCGCTCCATTTCCGTGTCGATCTCGGCCCGCCGGCGCTGCAGTTCGGCGATCCGGGCCGCGGGGTCGGATTCGCTGCCCCGGCTCATCTGCCGCAGCAGTTCGAACAGGGTCAACAGCCTGGACTCGGTGCCCACAAAAGCCCGTTCGGTCAGGCTCTCCAGCCAGACCACGGCTTTCTCCGTGGCCGGAGTCAGGTCGAAATGGGGCTCATCGGAATCCGGAGGGTAAAATTTGCGCAACCAGCCCCGGTCATTGTCCGCCCAGTCATTGAGGTAGTCCTTTGCCGAGCGGGGAAAGGCTTCCGCCCCTCGCTGCTCCCGCAGCACATACAGTTCGTCCTCCAGAGCCTCCACCAGATCGGCCTGAGACATGGTCCGGACATTGGAAGCGAGAAAAACGCGGTGCAGAAAAGAAATGGTCAAAGAGGCATGATCCGCCCGCAGCAACCGCCAGGAAGGGTGATTACGGCGCAGCAGCTCAAGGGTGGCATAATCAAGGGGCATGCAAAGTCCTCATCCGGCAAAACTCGTCCGCAGGCGAGAACTCTATGCAATTACACCGAGGAAATCCAGGCAGTCTTGGACGTGCATGCACGCTCCGGTTCCTGAATTACGCTGTTGTCTCACAACTTCTTGGCGTAAATGTCGCGCCACCGTCAGCATGTCTCCGAGATTCACCCGAGGTTGGCTTGTCAGAGCAATGGTTGAGGTTCCTGATCATGTTCGCCTCTTGTTGCATAAGGCGTTAAACCTGTCCTGTTTGTTCCGTTCATTGACCCGGGCTCGGGTCATGCGCTCCCGGAGGCCCCCTTCCTGGACAAAGGCCTTTTCAAGCTGGCGAATCTGGTTGTCGAGCAGATAGTTGGCCTGGTTAATCAGACAAATCAGGATGTTCGCCACGATCTCCGGAGGTCGGGTTTCAATGAAGTCCTTGACGGTTTCGTAGCAGGCGTCCTTCCGCGCTCCCAGCTTGCGCACATATGTGGCTTCTTTGCTCTCTTTGTCCCAGAGTCGGGCGTTCCGCACTTTCAGAAAATCGTGGTAATCCTCCAGCAACTCTTCCAGGCTTGCACGGGCAACATTGATCAGCTTGATCTCCATTGACTTGGATGTGCCTGAAGCCATGCTCCCTTCAACAATATTCTGTTTGCCCGAACGGGCCGCCTGAACCATCTGATCCACGGTTCTGTCGTACATCCTGAAAAAGCGTTCACAAAAGCGCACCGTCGCAAGATAGATGACGACCGCTTTCTTGTAGGAGAGGAGTTCACGGTATCCGCCGTGTGGTGGGATGAAGCCTGTGGGTTTTGGTTCTTCAGCCATTTTTGATGTCCTTGATGGGACGTATGGGTCCTATGGGACTTATTGGACCTATATTATGATGCGCCGTTCGGGCACCTTATCGAACGTAGTACAAAAATGGCAAGCAAGCGGTTTAAAAATATTAGAGGATTGGTGGTATTGCACCTGAAAGATGCAATACCACCATCTTGTTTGACTGTTAGATGATATTCACCCAGATCGGATTGGTCATGGCCCAGTTGCCTTCCGTGTCCTCAATTACCAGGGCGTACCATGTGTCTTTCTCCGGATTGAGGGCAACCGAAATGGATTCTTCAGCTGACTCGTCATACGTCTGCTGAAAGGCATACCCTTCGATTTCCCACTCATCGTTGAACTTGGAACCTTCCGTGACAACGGTGATCTTGGCGATCCCATTCACGGAGAGGGTTTTGAAATTCAGTTCAAAATTACCTGAATCCACCTGAACGGTTTCACCGAAGTTGTGTTCGGGATAGACGAGAGGACCATAGGATGCATAGGAATTACCCTTCTTCAGGGATTCATAGTACTTGTTCAGGCTGAAATCTCCGTCCACCTGGGCAATGGTCCTGATATTGCCGGAAGGATACCGCAGAACGTCATGCACGTCGCTGCCTCCAACCAGATAGTACTTCTCCTGATTGTTCCAGAACTCCCAGGTTCTTTGCAGCGCTTTGTGGTTGTCTTTTGTGGAAATGGCGCCGTTGATTTCGATCAGATCAAAATCGGCATCCCAGCCGCCGGGAACCATGTCCTGTTCATTGCTGTGAAAATATCCGTAGGTGATGTAGGGATGGGCAATGATTACCAGCGCGTCCATTTCCCGCGCCTTGGCAAAGATCGAAGCGGCTGTTCCGGACGGGTCAATGGCTACATCCTGATCATCCAAGGGAATCGGCAGCACATTGATATGGCCCCAGTTCGGAGACACTTCAATCCCGGAAGCAAAGGGAACATCTCTGGATTGGGCAAACTCGCCAACTGTTTTGTTGTTTCCGATGGAATCATGATCGCTGACGAAAATGACATCCAGGCCGCTGGCCAGCTGTGAACGAACCAGAAGTTCCGGTGGGGTCACGCCGTCGAGGATATCCGAGTGGTGGTGCAAATCCGAAGCATACCAGCCGGATCCAGGCAGATCGACCAGCAGTTCGATGGCCTGAGAAAGATTGTGATCTCCCTCAGAGGTAACGGATAGCTCAATTGTTTCAGGTCTGGAAGTAAATCCGGCTCCATTCGATACCGACAGTACATAATCGCCCTGGGCCAACAGAAAACTCGTTGTTCCCGGCGTATTCAACTCGGTGAAAAATGTCTTTGCGCCGACATATTCAACGAGAATTTCCGGACCTTCAACGACTTCGATCCTGGCGTCCATGGGACGTTGGGTTTTCTTGTCCACGACAGTGATTGCGACGTTCCCGCCCGTTTCAATGTCTCCGAAGTTCAAAACGAAGTTTTCACCCGCGGCAACAGCGACGTCCTGCTTCGAGGTCAACGAGTAGCCTTTGGCCGCGGCATGGACCGTGTACTTTCCTTCCGGCAAGGGGATTTCATATGAACCGTTCTCGCCGACAGCCCAGGCATAGAGGAAATCCTCACCTTCTGGCGTGGCTTTTTCGAAGATCACCACCGGATTCTGAACAATATCTCCGGCCGTTGACTTCACGGTTCCGGAGACGTTTCCATACTGTTGTTCCTTGATCTGAAGATTCGCCTCCATCACCTGAGCGGTGCTGCCGACATCTTCGAATTGGATCCAGGCATCAAGCCGGACACTGTCTTGAGGATGCAATGTTTGCTTCTGGTACAGATCACGCCATCCTGTTCCCCAAGCGAAATCAGTAAATCCGGGGTAATGAATCGCCATGGCGAAATTTTCATCATACCCCAGCACATAATCCCCAAACCACTCTTCACCGACCTGACCGTAACCACGCTCGGTGGTCCCCCATGGACCGAACATGTATCCGCTCAACATGCACAAGGAGTACCCTGCCAGCAGATCATCATAGGTTTTGGTTCCGGTGTTCGTCATGCTGGTGGAGACGGCAAGCAGCTGATTCCCGGATTCTATCGTATATGTCGTCACCAGCTCGATGTTTTCATCATAATCCCGTTTGATTTCAACAACCACACGGTCGCCGCTCTGTTCCAGGATACGGACTTCCTGGTAGGTGCTTGGCCATGCAGACCAGCCATGAGGCAGAAAATCGATCAAAGCCGTTCGGTTGTCCGTCCATTCGCCGTCGACCATGATTGCCGAATCCACGATGGAACCATGCGGAATTCCCCAAGGAGGAGTTGTGCCGATGGCAAAGGCAACCTTATAGAACTCGTTGGATATCGTGATGTCCTCTTCATGGAGAGCAATTCCATTCACGATGTCCGTCGGCCCTTGTTTCACCTGAACGCCGCTTTGAGCAGCTTGCGCATTCAAAGACAATAAAAAAATGAACAAAAACGTCCATGCAATATTTACTGCAAATTTCACTGGTACCTCGCTTGTTGATGTTAATGGCATTTTTGATGTTCAAATAGCCAAACCTGTGGTTCCCCGGGCTTGCAGTACCTCCTTTGGGTCTTCTCAGCATCAATTTTACAGGACGACCCGTTTTAAGGTTTGAACTCCCGTCCTCTCCAGAGTTTCCGGCGTCGGACGGCCCTGCTCGTCCCAGTTCCTCACCCGGTAGTAGTCCTGCAGGAGAGAGCGCATGTCTTCATCGGTGATGCGGTGCCCCTTGTGGGGGCCGCTGGGCAGGGGGTCTTGGACGAATCGCTTGGGCAGGCGTTCCTGGGTGATGTCCATGCCTTCACGCAAATTGAATACGCGGGTGGTGTTCCAAATTCGTTCGCCCAGCAGATCGAAAAAGTCGGCGTCCACATCCATCCCCGTGGCCGTGTTCAGGAGCCGGGCATAGGTTTCCGGCCGAACGCCCATGGCGCCGAAGTCGCATTTCACCAGACAATCCGTTCCGGCCAGGTAGTTTTGCAGGGCGACAACCAGTTCGGCCTTGCCCTCCAGGGCCAGGGCCTGCACGGGCTTGCCCCGCCATTCCATGCCCGTGGCTTCGTAGCCCACGGGAAATCCGCGCTGGTGGCAGGCTCCCCGGTCCGCGGTCATGTAGGCCAGTCCCATGCCCGGCGCACCGCGCGGTCCCCAGGCCGGCATTTCCAGGCCTTTGACGTGTTGGGCCAGGCTCTCGGCTTCCGGCCCAACCACCGCGGCGGCGGCGCGGACGCCCTTGCCAAGCAGACGCCCGAACTCTCCCTGCCTGTGGGCGATCATCTCGATCAGGCGCTGCGCCGCGGCAACATCGCCGAAGGCAGGCTGATCCGCTTCCGGATACTGCCCGAGCAGGCCGTTTTGGGCGGCCTCCATGACAAAGCCGAGGCAGGCTCCGGTGGACATGGAATCCAGCCCCAGCAGGTCGCACAGCTTGGTCAGATGGGCCACGGCCCGCGGATCGCCGATGCCCAGGTTCGTGCCGAGCATGGCCGCGGACTCATACTCCACGATATCGGTGACAAAGGGAGCATGCTTGCCGGAGCGCACTGCGCCCATCTGGGTGCAGGCAATGGGGCAGCCGAAGCAGGCGGCGCGGCTCAGCCAGAGCTTTTGGGCCTGGCCTTTCTCGCCCAGTTTTTGGGCCAGGGGCGATGATCCGTCGCTGAAGTTGTTGGCCGGGATCAGGCCGGCCTCGTTGGCGAACTCCACCGAGGCCGCCGTACCGGAGACCATCAGGGAGCGGCATTCGGCGCTGTCCTGAATTTCGCGGTTCGCCTGGGCCAGGGCTTCTTTGAATCCCTCCGGGTCGTGAACGTGGACCAGCTTGTTGCCCTTGAGGGCAATGGCCTTCAGGTTCTTGGAGCCCATCACCGCGCCCGCTCCGCCCCGCCCGGCCTGACGGTTGAATTCACAGCAGATCAGGGCGTAGGGAACGAGATTTTCTCCGGCCGGGCCGATGTTGGCGATCTTGAACCCCTCATCGTCGAGCTGCTGCTTGATCCGCTGATTGCTCAGGAGCGTGTCCAGCCCCCAGACGTCCCGGGCCGAGTGCAGCCTGGAACCGGTATGGTCCAGAGCCAGATAGACAGGTTCTGGGGAGCGTCCGGTGATGATCAGCGCGTCATACCCTGCATACTTGATCTCAGGGCCGAACATGCCGCCGAAGTAGGAATCCAGAAACAGGTTGGTCAGCGGAGACTTGGTGACAACGCAGGCGCGCATGGCCGGAGCCGGGGTGGCCGTAAGCGGGCCCGCGAGAAACATCAGGACGTTGTCGGGCCCAAGGGGATCGGCCCCTTGCGGCACCAGATCCAACAGCATCTTCGCCCCAAAGCCCTTGCCGCCGACATACCTTTCCTGGAGCCAGTCCGGCACCATGATGTCGTGAAACTCGCCTCCGGTGAGGTCCACATGGAGCATTACGCCCATGGCTGAGCTATTCATCCCGCTCCTCCTCTTGGCTGTCGGTTGCCGATACAAGTTCCAAAGCCCCCACCGGACATGCCGAAACGCACTGCGGACGTCCTCCGCATAGATCGCACTTGAAGGCCTTGCCGCTCTCCGGATCAACATGGATCATTTCCAGGGGACAGTACCGGCTGCACAATCCACAGGAAATGCACGTTTCCCGGTCAATGACCACGGCTCCGGTTTGCTCATCCCGGGAAATGGCCTTTACCGGACAGGCCCGGAGACACATCGGATTGGCGCACTGTTCGCAAACCACGGGAATATGGACCATGTTCTCCCACATCCGCCGGATGGAGAGCATGGATTTGCGAGGATTATAGCCTCCGAACTTCTGGTTCGAACAGGCGGCCTGACAAAGCTGGCAGCCCGTACAGGCGTCAAAATGGGTGCGGATGAAGATTGGGGGACGGTTCTGTTTCATGATTTGATCCGATTGGGGGTGAAGGATCCTCTGTCCGGGGGGGGGACGGATGGATTCGATGTTAGGGTCGTGCGGCTGCAGTTGATTGGGATGATTTCGCTTATCGTTGGGGGTTGTTTCGATTACGATTGCGATTTCGATTTCGATTGTGAGATTTGAAAATGAGGGAAGAAAAGTGGGCCGGGAGGTTAATCCCGGCCCACTGATGTTGTTGTTGCGAAACTGATTCGCGAAGGGACAGCTACTGAACCATCAGGGCTTCGATCACGGGCAAGGCGGGTCGGCCGTCCGCCGTGGTCACGCCGTCCATCCAGCCTCGGTAGACCTCGGGGTTCTTGCGCAGCCAAGCCATTCCGGCATCGAGTTCGGCCATGGAGCTGTCCTGATGGAGCATGTTCATGGCATCGTTGACCATTTCGATGGGCACGAGATAGTTGTTCAGGAACGTGGCTACGTTGGGCTGCTGTTGGTCAAAGCCGGTGCGGATGTTGATGTACACCGTGGCCGTGCCGTCGTTTTCGCCGAATGTTTGCTCATCGCTGCCCGTGAGGTAGGACATGTCGATGATCTTGTTCATCCAGTGCGGAGACCAGCCGAGAAAGACGATCCAATTCTCATTGCGGGCGAAGTTCTGGACCTGGGTCAGCATGGCCGTCTCGCTGGAAGGAACCAGTTCAAAGTCGCCCAGGTTGAACATGTTTTCGTTGATCATCAGTTCGATGACTTCGTTGCCGTCGTTGCCCTCTTCGATTCCGTAAATCTTGCCTTCCAGCTTGTCCGCGTATTTTGCGATATCCGAAAAGTCGCGCAAACCGGCTTCATAGGCATAGGTGGGCACGGCCAGGGTATACTTCGCGCCGTCCATAATCACGGAGAACTGCTGCACCCGACCGCTTTCGAAGTGCGGCTCGGCAATGCTCTGCATGGTCGGCATCCAGTTGCCCAGAAAAATATCCGCCTGATCTGAGGCCATGGCCTGGTAGGCAATGGGCACGGAAAGCAGCATGCTGGACGCGTTGTACCCCAGCGCGTTCAACAGGTGCGTCGCCACTTCGGTCTTCACCGTGACGCATGTCCAGGGAACGTAGACGAATCGTACGTCCTTGGAAGCAAAAGCATTCCCAGCGAATCCGACCATGCAGAACATGACCATTGCCATAGCCAGTACACGAAATTTCTTACCCATCAATCCTCTCCTTGGTTGGATGGTTGAAACAATAATGATTCTGAAATCATCAGTTGCCTGCTCATTATGCTTTTTTATGTCGATAATAACCCGCATTGGACGGCGGAAGCGGCGTGTTGCCGAGGATGACGTCCGCGGCCTTTTCCGCGATCATCAGAACCGGGGCGCAAATGTTGCCGTTGGTGATTTCCGGCATCACCGAAGCGTCAACCACGCGCAGGTTTTCCAGGCCGTGCACCTTCAAATTCTTGTCCACCACGGCCATGTCGTCATAACCCATCCTGCAGGTGCAGCTCGGATGGTAGGCGCTCTCTCCTTCTCGGGCCACGAAATCCAGAATCTGCTCGTCGGTGGCAATGTGCTCGCCCGGTGAGAGTTCCTTGGCCTTGAACTCGGCAAAGGCCGGCTGATTGAAAATTTTCCGGGCGCAATTGACGGCTTCGATCCATTCTTTGCGGTCCTTTTCCGTGGACAGGTAATTGAACTTGATCCTGGGGTGCACGGCCGGATCGCTGGATTTCAGGGTCACTGACCCCTTGGCGTCGCTGTACATCGGCCCGACATGCAGCTGATAGCCATGACCTTCGCTGGGCGCGGTGCCGTCATAGCGGATGGCGATGGGCAGGAAATGGAATTGCAGATTCGGATAGTCCAATTCATCGTTGCTGCGCACAAAGCCGCCGGCCTCGAAATGATTGCTGGCCCCGATGCCTTTGCGTAGGAACAGCCATTCCAGGCCGATTTTGGGCATGTTCCACGGCTTGAGGGCCGGATACAGGCTGACCGGCTTTTTCGAGGCGCACTGGATGTACACTTCGAGATGATCTCTCAGGTTTTCGCCCACGCCGGGCAGATCCCGGACCACGGGGATGCCTTTCTCCTTGAGATGGCCACCGTTGCCCACTCCGGAAAGCTGAAGCAGTTGCGGTGAATTGATGGCCCCGCCGCAACAGATGATCTCACCGCCAAAAACCTGATGAACCTTCCTGCCTGTGCGGTATTCCACGCCGATGGCTTTATTGCCGTTGAACAGGATTTTGGTTGTCAGGGCCTTGCAGACCAGCTTCAGGTTGGATCGGTGCAGAGCCGGATGCAGATATCCCCTTGCCGTACTCCACCGGTTGCCGCGGTAGGTCGTGCTTTCGAACTTGCCGAAACCTTCCTGTTGATAACCGTTGACGTCCTTGGTCAGGGGGTATCCGGCCTGCTGGACCGAAGCGAAAAAGGCGTCGAAGAGTGGATTGTCGTTCTTGGGCGTTGTCAGATACTGCCCTCCTGTCCGGCCTTGATATTCGTCAGCGCCCTTGAGGCGGTATTCCATCTTCTGAAAATAGGGCAGGCAGTGGGCGTAGTCCCATGTCTCCAATCCTTCCATGGCCCCCCACTTCTCATAATCCATGGCATTGCCGCGGATGTGGATCATGCCGTTGATGGAGCTTGAACCGCCCAACACCTTGCCGCGCGGCTGAGCAATGCGCCGGTTGTGCATGAAATGCTCCGGCTCGGATTCGTACGCCCAATTATAGAATTCATTGGTCAGGTTGAAGGACAGCGCCGAAGGCATGTGGATGCGGAAATCCAGCTTGTGATCCCATCGCCCGGCTTCCAGCACCAGAACCTTGCGGTCCGGATCGGCGCTCAACCGATTTGCCAGAATGCTGCCGGCGGTTCCTGCTCCGATAATAATCACATCATATGTGTTTTTTGCCATATATCTCCCCGTGTTTTTTGAGTTGAGTAATGTGGTGGTTCTTTTCCGATAAGGACCGGCGGCATGCCCCCGACAACTTGGCGTCCATCATTGAGACTTATCCATTTTCAGACGATTGCGGCCGGCGAAGCTGCTCCACCTTTTTGCGCAGGATCATGTAATGGAAACTGATGTAGGATTTGGCCTTAATGGGATCATGAGCGGCGATCTCCCGAGCGGTATGCTGCCAGTTTTCCACTGCGTACCGACGGTACTCGGCATCTTCGTACAGGGCGTTGTCCATGGAACTGAACCCGATCTGAACGGCCTGCATGATCCATTCGAAAATCGGATTCCCGGCCATCCTGGCAAAGAGCAGATTCAACTCTCGATCCAGTTCCGCGAGCATCTCCATGGTTGTCGCCTGATTCTCGACAGCCGCGGCCAGTTGATCAGCCTTGTCCACGAGCAACTGCTTCTGCTCGCCGTGGCCCTTGGCGATGGCCAGATCTGTGATGATGTAGTCCATGCTCTCCCGAAATTCGATGAGATGCATGGGGTCGGTATTGTTCTGCTTCAAAAAAAGGGCAAAAGATTCACTGATGCTGATCACTTCAATGTTCTTAACGTGAGCGCCGCCCTTGGCCCCCTTGTGGATTTCGATCAACCCCTTGTGCTTCAGAACCTGCAAGGCTTCACGGATGACGCCGCGACCTGTCTTGAACAGGGCTTGCAATTCTCTTTCGCTGGGCAATCGTTCGCCGGGCTTGATCTTTCCATCCAGGACGGCTGCCTGGATTTGCAGGGCAATTTCCTCGCCCGCCCGACCGGTTTTTGCCGGAGCGGAACATATTCCTTGAAGAATTTCTGTTTTTCCCAAAGCAAATGGACGGTCCATTATCAACCATTAAACCATCATCAATTTCAGGTTAATGAATTAAAATATAAATTAATTTAGTGCGTAATGAAAAAAATAATTAAAAATCCAGGCAGGCTTTGCGCGCACAATGGAAGGACCATTCTACAGGCGTACAATGAATTGTCAACCTCAAAAACATTTTAAGTTCCCATTACGAAACGAAATGGTCCAGAATTGGTTGGCAACTGCTGACGTGATTGTGGGCTGTCAAATTTGCAAGCGGTGGCCGAAACAATGATTGCAATCATTGCCCATGTGCTTGCTGGGGACTTGTCGGAGGGGTTGAGGGTATCGATGAAGCGGTTGGGTGTTGTCTTTCTGCCTTCCTAAACTAACCAGTCCGTTACCGTGCAATGCTCCAGAGAATTCCCGCGATCGCGCCCAAGGGAACGAGGGCATGGATCGGCAAATGAAAGCGTCTGAGCAAAACAAAAGAAACCAGTATCGTTACTAGAGCAAAGCCGTCCACGTGTCCTGGTTCCGGAAACAGGATATTCAATCCGAACCAGACGGCAAGATTGAGGATCACGCCGACGACGGCGGCGGTTACACCTGTCAGAGCGGCCTGTAAGCGCTGGTTGCCCGCTAATGCTTCTATGAACGGAGCGCCAACGAAAATAAACAGAAAACTCGGCAAAAATGTAACATATGTAGCAATCAGTGCTCCCAAGGTTGCATTCAGAAATTGGGGAGCCGATCCATGAAGGTTCCAGGCGCCTAAAAAGCCGATGTACTGCGTTACCATGATCAATGGCCCGGGAGTGGATTCGGCCAAACCCAGGCCGATGAGCATTTGATCTGTCGTCAGCCATCCTTGGGGAACCGCATAACCGGAGATGTAGCTGAGTACAGCATAGGCCCCGCCGAAAGTAACAAATGCTGCCTTGGTGAAGAAAAGGGCGATCTGCGTCAACACGTCCTCGTATCCGCGCCAGATCAAGAGTACTCCGACAACCGCTGCCCATAAAATGAAACATGTCAGAATAACCAGCAACAAATGCCGCCAGGAACGGTTGTGATCGGCCGTTTCGTCGGAAACAACAGATACTCGGCACTCCCCAGATTGATGATCAAAATTATCCTTGCAGAAAACATGCGGAAGGCGGTTTTGCAGAAGCAATCCACCGGCTGCGGCAGCGGCTAAAACCATTGGAAAAGGGATCTGAAAAAAGAAGATGCCGATAAATGCGCCAGCTGCGAATCCATAAAGGTAAGGATGGTACAAAGCTTTTTTCCCGATGCGCAGAAGGGCCTCCAGCACCACGGCGACCACCACGGCCTGGATGCCGTGAAATGCCGCTGCGACGACGGGAATATGGATGTGCGCAACGGCTAGATAGCTCAAGAGCAGGATAATGAACATCGACGGGATGACGAACAGCGCTCCGGCTGCGATGCCGCCTGGAATTCCGTGCAGCCTCCACCCGATGTATGTCGCAAGTTGCTGAGCTTCCGGTCCCGGGAGCAGCATGCAGAAATTGAGAGCCCGCAGGAATTGGCCCTCAGTGATCCAGCCCCGCTTCTCCACGACTTCTTGGTGCATGATGGCGATTTGTCCAGCTGGACCACCGAAATTGATGAACCCCAGTTTAATCCAGAACTTTAACGCCTCTTTGAAGGATGCGGGTGTCCTGGGCCGAGCATCAGAAGGCATGCTTCAACCTGTAGACATTTTTTGTAGTTGCAGCTTCCTAAACAAGGTCACCGAGTCGGCCTTGGTCCAGAGACCGACATAGCCTTGCAGGGGGCGGTCAGCCTGATGGGTCATGATTGGGCTGTCGTTCAGGTAGGCCCTGATTTCGCCGTCGCCATGCTCCACACGCAGATCGTGCCAGGATCCCGCGGCAATGGGAATTTCCACTTCTTGTCGTTGCAACCGTTTGCCGTTGCGGAACTCGAAGAGAATGGCGTTGTCCTCCAGGGCGTTGATCCGGAATACGAAATAGTTGTCCCAATCCCGGATCCCGAAGGCCAACCCGCCGGCTTGGTCAATATCGCCGGATACGGGCTTGACTTGCACATGCGCCACGCCGTTTCCCATCAGGCTGTCCTTAGCGATAGCCAAGGGGAAGTAGTAGTACGCCTCGATGGTGTCCAAGAACTCCTGATACCGCTTTCCGATCAAGCGCCCCATGGTTTGCGCCGCGGCCACTGAGCCCAATGAGGCGAACTGGGAGCCGTCCTGTAAAACGGCGTCCTCTTGCGCATCCGTGACCTTGCGCCAGTATCCGTTGATCAGATAATACGTCTCGGGCGCATCCGGGTCAGCGGGTTGATGATAGTCATACCGCCCCTCGAAGAATGCATCCGTAAACTCAACCACCTGCTCCGGACTGTTCATGGCCATGTCCAGCAGGCGCGCGCTTCCCAGCAGACGGCCGGTCTGGTCCAGAACAAACTGGAGAGAGGTTTGATCCAGTCGTTTTTGTGACGCCTCGATCAGATCGCCGCGCAACGTGACGGTATATCCGAGTCGCTTCAAGACCTCGGCCATGTATTGAGCGCGCAACGATCTGCTGAAGTAGGGAGCCACGCCGCCTGCGAAATGCAAAGTCACATAATTGAGCTCAGGGTCAGGGCCGCAAAGGGCGTCCACCGTGGCGAGATGATAGCCGAACCGAATGTTCAGGTTCAGATAGTCCCGTGAGACAAAGGCGTAGCTTGCTCCGCCCAGGGCGTCTTCCCTTCCGGACTCGGGATTGGTTGACACAAGGGACAAAAAACCGCGGGCGCTCGAGGCGATGTTGCTGGTCCAGTTCAGACCGGGATGCGCGAGCCCTTGCCATAAGGCCTGAAAGGGAACGCTGGCCACGTCGTGCACGTTGATTTCGTCGCACGTCGTCAGGCCGGTTCGGAATCCGTCGTCCAGATCCAGGGCATAGAGTTGGACGGGGATGCTGACCTTCAGTCGCAAGGCGTGTTGCGCCGCATCGACGTCCTTGCCGAAGGCGAACATCTCCTGAACAGACTGTTCGTGACAATAGCGGATAATGTCGTGAAGCGTCAGACATCGCGCCTTCTGAAATTCCGGAGCCAGAGGATCGGTAAGGTTCAACGGGGAGATCAGATCAAGCAGGCGTTGCATGCGCAGATGGCCGGGACTGGCGAAAACGGGGCGCTTCAGGGGTTTGATGTTCCGGGCCAGTTCCTCGACAACACCGTGATATATTCGCCCTCTACTGGCCCAAAGCGTGATTTCCTGTCCTTGTTTCAGGATCTTGGTGGCCTGACCCGTGTTGAACAATGCCGGGACTCCGAACTCGCGAGCCACGGAAGCCAAGTGACTGGCAGTACTGCCGACGTCCGTGACGATACCCCTGACCATGCCGACCATTGGAGTGAGTGCGGTGGAAGCAGTGGGGCTGACCAATATGCTGTCCTGGGCCATGTGCTGCAAGGATTCTTCGGGGATCTCCAGCTCTGTTGCATCCAGAATCATCACCCTGCCGGCGGCCACTCCTCCGGAAGCGCACTGGCCTCCGTCAAGCAAAACGGGATGATCAAGTTGTTCGTCGGACAGCTCCACAACGCTTCCCGCGTCTGTTTTCACCACGAGGAGTGGGCGTGCCTGCAGGAAGTAGAGATGGTTCTCGGCATCCACGGCCCATTCAATGTCCAGTGGCCGCTGAAAAAAGATTTCCATGCGCAGAGTCAGCCGCCATAGATTGCTGAGGAGCTTCCGATCCAGTCCATCCGTTTTCATGAGGCCGCTGTCCTGGCCGTGAAAAGACTCTTCAAGGATACCAAAGGATTTTTTTTCGAGACGCCAGGACCAATCCGGAGAAGACGAACCCCCGACAAGTCCGCCGCCGAGTCCGGAAACCGCGCTGATGCGCATGCTTTGTTGGTCTTCAGTGACCGGATCAGCGGTATATGCGACTCCGCTCAGTTGAGGCTCGATCATCTCCAGAATCAGCACGGCCATGGGCGTTTCCCGGTCGTCCAAACCGTGATGCAGGCGGTAGGAAAGAGCCGCGGCAGAGTATTTGCTGGCCACGACGGTCTTGTAGGCTCGGATCAATTCCTTCAGGGACACATTCAGGACCGATTCGTATTGGCCCGCAAAGGAAGTCTCCGTGTCCTCGCCCACGGCGCTGCTGCGTACGGCCAAGCGAGACGTTGATCCTTCTTGGGTCAGGGTCATCCCGCTTTGCGTAATGGCCATTTCAAGATCGTCAGGCAAAGGCGTTTCCATGATCCAGGAACGGATTTTTCGTCCAATGACCTCCAGAGCCTTGGGGTTTTCCGTGTCCACTTCGGCCATTTCACTCTCAATTCTATCTTGCAGTCCGGTCTTGGCCCAGAAGGCATGAAATGCGGCAGTGGTGACGACAAATCCACGCGGAACCGGAAAGGAAAGATCCCTTTGCAGTTTGGCCAGGTTGGCCGCCTTGGCCCCGACGGCCCGACCATGATTCGCAGACACATCTTCCAGGTGCAAAATGAATTCCGTGGTCGGCAAGCGGAAGTAGGGCCTCAACTCGTCTCGAATGGAGCGTTCAATACTTTTCAGGGTGCCGTGCAAATACGAATTTCGATAATCGATCTCCTTCTCCCGGGTCATGTTTTCCAGGGAAAAGATCATGGCTTGGACTTTAGCGAGTAGACGATCAGCGTCCCTTTCCAGGCGAGGCAGGGTAAACGGTCGGATGTCGTAGTAGAGTTGCTCCAACTCGGCTATGAGCAAGAGGGATACCTGGCCGTGGTTCAACAGGTCCCTGAAATGTCGATAACGCTGGACATGCGCTCCATCCATGGTCGGCAAGGGCGCGCAGGTGGGGGGGTGCTGCGTCGAATCAGGCATTGATCGGCTCCATGGTTGTGTAAGAACCTTGTATCCCAGGTACGCGCACCACGTCTATTTCTACAAAGCCGTTCGACTCGTCTCCCGTCCGAAAAGAACGAACCCCAGTGTTCCCACAACACCGAAGGCGAACGCGGTCCAGAGGTTGACCTGGGGGCTGATCATCCAGAGGAAGGCCCCTCCCAGCGCGGCCACGGAGACGAAAACGTCGCGGATCAGGTAGTACAGGCCGAACATGCCCGCCCGGCAGTCTTCCGGCGCCAGATCCATGATCAGGGACTTGCGGGTGGGTTCGCCGAACTCTTTCAGGCCGCGCAATACGAACGCTCCGACAAGCCAGGAGAAAGACTGGCTGTACATCAGGACCAGCGGAAACAGCGTGAAGAAGACGAAGGTCGCCGTGATGAACGGCTTTTTCACTGTCCGGTCCGCCATGTAGGCCACGGGGATGTAGACCAGCATGGCTGTGGCCATCTCAATAGACGTCAGCACCCCGAACTGGACCGCCGAGACCGGCTCGGCGATGACCTGCATCGACCAGACGACCACGAAGGCGTAAGGAATCTGTTCGCAAAAACGGATCAGGACGTCCGAGACCAGCAGGCCTTTCATGGCGGCGGGCATGCGACGATAGAGCCTGATCGGATTTTTCTCCGGGGTCAGAGGGCAACGGTCTGCTGTTGTTGTCGGCGCCGGCGGCCGGTCCGGGATCATCCGCTGCTGCAGGACCAGGGCCGCTCCGGCGAGGACAAGGGCCGCGACAAAAGCCAGCCTGATCCCATCGGTCTCCCCCCAGGCCGCAATGAAAATACCGCCCAGAATCGGCCCCAGAGCCATGGGAATGCGTCGGACCAAGGAATGCATGGTCACGCCCATGGTCCGCTTACCTTGGGGCAGGACCGTGTACATCAGGCTCATGGTGGCGGGCATGGAAATGGCCGACCAGGAGATGAACAGCACCGCGCCGATGAGCACGGCCTGCCAGGTGGGAATCAGGATCACCAGGGCGTAACCGGCCATGGCCACCAGGTTGAAGATCAGCAGAGAGCGCTTGGCGCCGATGCGATCCGAGAGATATCCGCCGGGGAAGGAGTAGAGGGCCGACAGCAGGTTGTCCATGGCCTGGAGCAGGCCCACGGCCAGGGCGCTTCCGCCCAGAGCCAGAATGTAGATGGGCAGGAAGCGCTCGGCCATCCGCTCGCCCATGCCCACCAGGACGACCATGGCCAGTATGCCGACGGTGCCGGGGTGCAGGGCCAGAAAATCGGCCAGTCTGGCAGTTGCGCGAATGGGACGCGTTGGCGTGGGATTCGGATTCATGGATTTTCGTGACTTACTCCTGATAGCCTGCAAGAAAAAACAAGAAGTTTTGAACCGCCCGCTTCGCTCAAGGCGCAGGGGTCGCCAAGGAAACATTTTGGAAATCAGGGAAAGAGCTGCTTTCCAAAAGGATGTCTCACCCCTGTCGGGGTGATGTCACTTCGCCGTCAGGCGTGAAGTCTTTTGCCTGCCGCATCTTTCCAGCTGAAGGCAAAAATTCTTCTTGGCGTCCTCCGCGCCTCCAGAGAAGCGGGCGGTTCAAATTCTTTCTGCTTGGGTTGCGGGCAAAGCCCACTTTAGAGGTGGAACGAATTCAATCGGCGCCGGTTTTTTTGGCTCCGAAGTACATCAGATTCTTGTCGATCATGGCCTGCACATCCTCGACGAGATGGCCGAACTTGCCCTGGAGATCGTCGGCCAGGTGCTGGACGTATTCCTGGGCCGCTTCCTCGCCGAATTTTTCGGTGAACACCTTGGCGAACTCCAACACGCGGGTGATGTCGTGACGCTCGTCCTTGAAGTCCGGATGGTCGATCCATTCATGGACTTCCTTGTATGGATTTCCGGTGCGCCGGGCGCTGATTTCCAGGTGTTTGTGCACGGGAGGCATGGCATTTCTCCTTTCGGTTGAAGGGTGTTGCGGCTTAACCCGCCATCAGTGATTGTATTTCCTGGTGATAGCCGAGATATCGAGCCATGGTCGGTTCATTTTTTCCGTATTTGGGGAAGTTCCGGAGAATTTCCTCGAACCGTTCTTCGGCCTCCAGTTCACTGCTGATGGCCACGATGCCGTCATGAATAATGTCCACCAATCGATCGGCATAGATGATGATCCGCTCTTCCAGCCTGCCAAGAGTATAATCCTTGACCGGCAGACCAAGTTCAACCGCCTCGTCGGCGGTCAATCCTCCCCGGATGTGCTTCTCCATGATGGCCGTGACGGCTTCGGGCAATCCCAGGTCCCGGCCCATCCTTGCGCCGATCATGCCGTGCTCCATGGCGTGGGTTTTTGCCTTGCCCAGGTCGTGAAAGAGCGCCCCGCGCCCGACAAGCTCCATGTCCAAACCGGTTCCGCTGGTCTTGCGAATGCGTTCGGCGATTTCCAGCGCTTTCTCCGCCACCTGCACGCTGTGGGTGATGTCCTCCTCGGACATGCCGCTTTTTTTGAGCAGGTTGATGTCTTCCTCTTGAAGCATGGTGATTCGGTTCATATTGACCTCCGAAAAGTGACGTTGACGAGCAGTCTGTCAGTAGATAGGTATTTCATGCGGAATACATATCAACTGACACATATGTCGCCTTATTTTTATGTCAACTGCCATTTTAATATTTTTGAATTTGAGGCAATTGAACGAAGAGTCAATATGAAGACAACTGACGAAAAACAGGGCTCCACCTGGCTGCTCTGCATCCACAACATTCCGCCCAAGCCGCCGTACTTACGGGCCAAGGCTGCCAGACGCCTGGCCGCTCTCGGAGCCGTGGCCCTGAAGAACGCAGTGTACGTTCTGCCGGACGACGTACGCCAACGCGAAGGGCTGCTCTGGCTCTCCAGGGAAATCGAGCAGGGAGGCGGACGTGTATTTGCGTGTCGCGCTGCTTTTGACGTCGCCATCGGGAATGCTGACAACGATCGAATCAAGTCGTTGTTTATTGAGGCCCGTGATGCTCAGTACCGGGAACTGGCCGCCGAGGCTCGCCCCATTTTCGAGGGATTGAATGATTCCTGCGCAGCGGATGAAGGCCGCCGAAAGGAAACGGCGGCCTGGTTGGCGCAGTTGCGATCCCGGTATGACAGGATCGTTGCCGTGGATTTTTTCGGTGCACCTGGGCGCGAAGCAATGGAAAGCATTCTCGCCGGCGCGGAAAAGTGGCTGCGTTTGGCCGCGGCCGGGGAAGACAAAAGCTCCGAAATGGACGCGGCGCTGCGGCTGGAGGAGTATATCGGCAGAACCTGGGTAACGCGGCCGGGAATACATGTGGATCGCATTGCTTCCGCCTGGTTGATCCGGCGGTTCATTGACTCAGAGGCCATTTTCCGTTTCGATGCCGAATCCGTATCGCCTGGAGACCTGCGGTTCGACATGGCTGAGGCGGAATTCACGCATGAAGGGGCGGAGTGTACTTTTGAGGTCATGCTCCGCCGTTTCGGGTTGCTGGACGATTCAGCCTTGAAATCCCTGGGGGCGATCATTCACGACATAGATCTGGATGAGCACCATCCCGCCAGGCCGGAATCACCCGGCATCGCCGCGCTGATGGCCGGGATTGTCCTGCGCGAAGACGACGACGGGCAACGCTTGAAGCACGGCTTCCAGATACTGGACAGCCTCTTGGAATTCTTTCGTAAACATCCCACAACAAATAAAGCTGTCTGAAATAACGCATGCAAGGAATTCATTCACTCACGTTTTTCATGAAATGGAGCAGAAAGACATGCCGAATACAACTGAACATTGGAACAAGATATTCGCTGCCAAGGCGGACCCTGAACTAGGTTGGTATGAAGGCGATGCGTCGCAGACGCTGCGATTTCTTGAAGGGATTCCGCATCTGGAATCCGCCACGGTGTTTCTACCGGGAGCGGGAACCTCCGTGCTTGTTGACGAGTTATTGAACCGGTGTCATCAGCTTGTGCTGAATGACATCAGCGATGCGGCTCTCAATAAACTGAAAGACAGGATTCAGGACAACGGAAAAGTTGTCTGGTTATATCATGACATGTCGAAGCCGCTGCCGAAGGATTGTCCGCTCGCGGATCTCTGGATAGATCGGGCTGTTCTGCACTTCTTGCTTGAAGAGCCTGAAATTGAGGGCTATTTTGACAATCTCCGCGCCGTGATCAAGGATGGAGGGTTTGTTTTGCTTGCCGAGTTTTCGCCGGACGGCGCCCCCAGGTGTGCGGGATTGGATTTACACAGATATTCAGCAGAAGAGATGGCGTATCGACTCGGTTCCCAGTTCACCCTCATCCGCCAGGAAAGATTTAATTACATCAGTCCGTTCGGCGATCAACGACCGTATATATACGCCCTGTTTCAGAGAAGAAACAGTGACTGACAAGGCCGCTACGGCGGCGCGAATACATCCTAACCACACCAGGCTTGCCGTTGACGAAAAAAACCCGAAGTTTTGGAACGTGAGCGCCTGGCGTCGGCAATGTCTTGCTCAAGGACGCGCTGAATTCTCGCGTCATTTATGTCGTTTCGGATCATGCCCAGATCCACTCTGCCATAAATGATCTGCCTCGAGGGCCAGGGACGCTTCAGCTTGCAGCGAAGTGTTCAGATGAGTAGATAGTGTAATTATGTCCTCACCAATTATCGTATTTCCAAAGAATTTGTTCCACCGGGCTCCTGGGCTGTTGAGAACCACGAATCACTTCCTTTTTGTCCTGATCGTCATGAGCCTCTATGGCGGAGAAATTTGTCCCTACGTCAATACGTTGCCGCTGCCGCGGGTTTTCCTGATCATTTTGCCTCCCTTGGCTTTAGCCTATTTGGCCCGTGTACTTCTTTTACAGCAAATCGTCGATTCAGCTCCTCTTTTTTCCCGATCCCGCCGCCAGTTCTGGATGGATCTGCTCCTGTTCGTCGGCGTTGGGTTGTATATTGCATTGCATAATCTTTTTTTTCTTGGCTTCCCTTTCCTGCACAGCGGTCTGATGCTTTTTTTGGGGTTTCTGACCATGGGGTTGTTTCTGGCCCTGGACTTGGCCCTGGAACAGGACCGTTGCGTCTTTTTGCAAGCCAAATACAGTGGATTGGGCCGCTACCCGCCGGAATCACGTTTTCCAGTGTCCCGCAAATTACTGCTTTTGACCACGGCTCTCGCTGTTTTGACGGCGACAATATTGAGTCTCGTTGTATATCATGATCTGCATTGGCTCACGACCACCATCGCGACCGCGGAAAACATCACGGCCCTTGCCCGCGTTGTGATCATGGAAATCTTTTTCGTTACGGGCGTACTTCTGCTCATGGTCGTGAATCTTATTTTCTCGTATACGCGTAATCTCAAGATGCTTCTTGGCAGCCATGCCGACGTTTTGCAGCGCGTCAGCCATGGTGATTTAAGCGGCCATGTCCCGGCAGTTACCAATGACGAACTGGGATTTATCGCCGGACACACCAATTTGATGATCGAGGGACTTAAGGAACATCTTAGACTGACGAAAAGCCTGGAAGTGGCACGGGAAATTCAAAGTAGCCTGCTGCCTGAGAAACCTCCGTCCTTCGCCGGCCTAGACCTAGTCGGCACAAGCATCCCCTGTGATGCTATCACAGGGGACTACTTTGACTATTTCAAGTCAATCGACAACGAACGAGTGTTCGTGATGATCGGCGACGTCAGCGGGCACGGCATAGGTTCGGCTCTGATCATGGCCTCGGTCCGCTCTCTGATCCGATTAAGAACCGCCCTGCCCGGTTCACTGTCCGAATGCATGTTCGATGTGAATCGAATGATGTTCTTGGATACTTTCGGCACAGGAAGGTTCATGACGTTATTCTGCTTGATCGTCGACCACGAGAAAGTTCCCAGGTGGGTCAGCGCCGGCCACGATCCAGGCATATTGTACAACCCACGGACGGGCAGTTTCAGCGAACTGCGTGGAAACGGCTTACCGCTGGGAATTGTGCAGGAACGTCACTACCAGGAATTTGAAGGGGATGCCCTGGCCTCGGGCGAGATCTTGCTTATGGGCACTGACGGCATCTGGGAGGCGACGAATTCGGCTGGAGAATTCTTCGGCAAGGAGCGGCTGCGTGAGATCATCCGTGGAAACGCACACCGTACGGCTCAGGAGATATTAACTATCATCACCGATGCAGTCATTTCCTTCCGGGGCGATCAGGTCCAGGAAGACGATATTACCCTCGTGGTGCTCAAAGTTACTCCAGACGACCTGTATGCCTGACGAAACTGAAGGGCCTTGCCAGTTGGATGCTCTTCAAAAACAACAAAGGCTGATCAGTGTATCGCGAAGCCGTAATTCAAGCGTGCTTATCATCACCCGTAGAGGTTGCCTGTGTCTGTTCGCCGCACCACGAAATACGTCAGTCCGTGGGGGAATCGACGGGACCCTGAGTCGTTGCACCATTGTTGTCGCATTGCCGGGGAGCAGTTGCGTCCATTGTCTGCATCAGTCCCCTCGCCGCTCCTTCGCCACTCCGCCCGACTCCTGCTTCCCGGCCTCCGAATCGATGCGCACCGCCATGACGGCCTCGTCCAGGAGACCTGTCCAGGTTGATCCCAAGCTCTTCAGCCACGATCCGGTCAGTTTTCCGTCCTTCCACGATATCCAGAATCAACCTCGCGATATGTTCTTTGGGGATATCGGCCTCTCGGGCAGCGCGGGCCAATCGAACCAGGTTCCATTTGGGCTTGCGGAAACAGCCGGCGGTCAAACCGGCTTTCACGATGTGTTCCGCGTCCTGATCGGAAATTCCGTGTTGCATCAACCCGGCCTTGATTTCCAAGGCATTGAGCACATCGCCCATGGACTGCGGAGATCGTCCATGAAGATAAGCCTCGAGGACCTCCGGAGTGATTCCCAGGGTGGACAGATTGTGCATTCTTCGAAGGATGACGTCCCGATTTTTTGGTGTGTGGGGCGCTACTCCATCCAGAATTTGGGCAAACTCCTGGAAACGACCGGACAGTGTTTCCAGGGCCTCAACGATGCGCTCCGGAGAAACACGTTTGGCCAGCCCCTCTTCCACCTTGCGCAACAGAGGCTCCACGGGAAGACCGCCTGATGCCGCCTTTCCCAGAGATTCGAGCAGGGATTGCGTCTCGTGCCGAGGCAGGTTGTGGATATAGGCCAGAGCCAGCACACGATCCGTAACCCGTCCCGGCAACATGACAAGTTCATTGGCCATGACAGTCAGGGGCAGAAGCAGGGTCATGCCCAGCACGGCGACGGAAATTGTTTTTCTAAGAATATCCATACGCTTGTTCATGATCCTCCACGATGATCACGGAATTGCGGTTGCCAAAGTCATCGTCCACTGACAGCAAGGCTTGGGGATCATCCATGATCTGTTCCCCATTTACGAGAAACGCATATTCATGTTGCCCTCGCTCCAAAGCCACGGAGATGGCCCAATAACCTTCCAGATTTTCCACGGGCCGCATCTCAAATCCATGATCCCGCCAATTATTGAAGCTGCCGACCAAGGACACTTTTCGTGCGTCCTCAGCCTGAACCATAAACACGACGAGCGGGAGGTCCTGGTCCATACCTCCGAGAACCATATCGGAAACCGGCAGCCCGGCTTGTGCGCCCGCTCCTTCGTTCTCCGCGAGATCGCCCATTGGCTCTTCAAGCTTGCCCATGGTCAGGACGAACACCAAAAGCATCACCACGAGGCCCGCGCCCAGCGGGGCCGCGGGAACGATGCGCAAGGGTTTCGGCGTGATCAGCCACCGCCACAGGTCCGTTAACCGAAACAGGCGGCGCGAAGCCGCGGGTGCGGGGTGTTGAGCCTTGATTCGTCTCATGACCGTTGCGGTCACGTCGCCAGGCGGAAGGCTGTAGTCCAGACGGCTGATCAAGCCCGCTATGCGAGATTGATCCAAATCAGTTTCAGTGTGTTTCGTCATCAGAAGTCCTCCCGCGGCAGGAGATTGCGCATTTTTTCAAGACCGCGCTGAACGGTCATTTTGGCGTTGCTGAGACCTATATTCAGCGATTCAGCGATTTCCGAATACGAAAGCCCTTCTCGAAAGCGTAAAATCAAGGCCTCACGGGTCACTTCCGGAAGACTGGCCAGGGCCTTGTTCAACCGACCACGCTCCAATATTCGCTCATATGGGCCTTCTCCGGAGTCATCCGTACCGGACGGGTCGAAGCCGTTCTCGCACATCTGGTCCAGGCTTTGAGTTACATGGCGTTCCTTGTCATTCCCGCGCAGGTGGTCTCGGGCGATGTTCAGACCCAGAGTGTACAACCAGGGAAAAAAGGGCCTGTTCTGATCAAAGCCGCTCAGCTTCTCGTAGGCATGTGTAAATGTGTCCTGTGTCAAATCCAAAGCCAGATCCGCGCAACGAACCATGCGCAACATCAGGTTGTACACAGGGGTTTGATATCGATCCACAAGCACGGCATAGGCTTGCTGCTCACCAGCACGGACACGCAGAACGATTCTTTGATCATCGATTTCCATGGATTCGTGCCGACAGCGCCGCAAGGTGTACATACTTCAAATATACGTTCCCTGTAAGGAAAAAGTCACAGGTTGATGATGTTGCTCGACGGAAAACTGGGAAACATGGGGACAATTCGTCAAGGCGGTGGATGTTTTGAACTGAAATATCTGAATATAATCACTTGTACGAATGAAATGTCGCATTGTTTGTGACCTTTTTGCACAATACTTCGTAGATATAATCATAAGCCCTTCACTCAGACTGCGCATGGTTTGAGATAATCCGGAATAATCGGACCGTGGACCGGATTTGGATCAGAATCGTCAATTACTTAACCTGGACTGGAGGATGTTGTGAAGAAGACATTGTTATGTGGAACGATGTGCCTTGGCCTGATGTTGTCCGGAATACATTTGACCTCAGAGGCAGCGGCAGCGAACAGCAATCAGGAGCTTCGAACGGCTTTTGAAACATCGCCTCGATGCTCGAGACTCTCACTGGCTCGAGGCTGCAACTTGGGCGGTGCAGACAAGAGAATTGAACGCTGCCAGAGGACTGAAGGCAAGAGCCACATTAAAACGAGGCCGGATTTTGTCCAGAGATGTGTTCGTGGCACGGAACTCGGCACGGTTTCCAGTGAAGGAACCGCCGCAGCCTGAGAAGATTTTCCGCTGAAGTCAACTCAGCGATGTTCTGGGTAATGAAAAAAGGTACGGATAAAAAGTAGACGCTGCTATGTTCTTGCTGACGCAGGCGGCTTCAATGCCCTGCCTGCATTACCTTATAAACAGGGCATGATGAGCGTGGCGGTTACCTTTTTTTGATAATGCAATTGGCATTAATTCTCGACATAGATTTTGAGTATGTTCACCTTAACCTTTCGGAGGCAGTTATGCGGAAAATTTCCACCATCAGCACGGCAGTTCTGATTATCGCTTTGTTGTCCTTCCCTGTTCTTGCCCAACACGATCACGGGGCTGAACCATCAGAAGGCCAGATCACGGATGCGCATCCCGTTCACGGGACACTGACAGAGGAACAGCGCCAAGCCGTCCGGAACATGGTCGAGTCCCATCGCCAGGAAGTCATGCACCACAATCTGCGTATGCGTGCCAAACAGGCGGAACTGGATGTCCTCCTGGCATCGCCCGAGGTAAATCAGGAGGCCATCAATTCCGTAACCGAGGAAATCACGCAACTTCATGGTGAAACCTTGAGAATGAAAAATAACCTTCGCCGCGCCATTTACGAAGAAACAGGACATTTGATCCGCTCCGGCACACTCGGCGGCAAAGGCCGCGGCATGGGCGGCCGCGGCATGAGATCCGGGATGGGAAGCATGGACAAGTGCCCGATGATGTCCGGACATTCGGATCATTAAACAACGTTTGTTAACGCAATACAGTAAAAGCCGCCTCGATACAGGGCGGCTTTTTTTTGGCGCGCACTGCAGGGCGCATCCACTTCGCGCATTGGCTATGATCATATATTTGTGCAACACATCACAATCTACTGTGCCCTGAGAGGCTGGACCTTCACCTAAAAAGTGATACAAGTAATTCCACGGCATCAAGCTGTGTTTGCTGTATGACGACCCAACTTCAAAGGGAGGAGTGAGCATGAAGAACGATGGTGGATGGAGTCCCTACGTGGCTGGAGGCCTGAGCGGTCTGCTCGGCGTAATGTCGGTCTGGTTGACCGGCCAGTTCTTCGGTGCGTCCACATCTTTTGTGCGGACAGCGGGAATGATCGAACAATGGTTTGGACCGGAACGGGTTGCGCAATTGGAGTATTTTACCAGGGTGGTTCCTCACATAGACTGGCAGTGGATGTTCGTGGTCGGCATAGTTCTCGGTTCGTTGATTTCAGCAGCGACTTCCGGATCATTTCGATGGCAGTCCGTGCCTGACATGTGGCACAGGCGTTTCGGGCACACTCCGGTCAAGCGTGCCGTGCTTGCCTTTTCCGGAGGCGTGGTGGCCATGTTCGGCGCCCGCCTCGCGGACGGCTGACCCAGCGGTCATGGGTTGAGCGGTTCGCTTCAACTGGCTGTCAGCGGCTTTGTGGCTCTGGTGTGCTTTTTTATTGGCGGGATGATCATGGCCCGCATCGTCTATGGAGGGAAAAGGTCATGAGCACTTTGATCTATGGTCTGATCACCGGCTTTCTCTTCGGCTTCCTGCTCCAGAAGGGGCGCGTTCTGCGCTACGACAAACAATTGGGCGCGCTCAGACTGATGGACATGACCATCATCAAATTCATGCTGTCCAGCGTCATTGTCGGCATGGTCGGGGTTTACCTCCTGCAGGACCTCGGCGTTGCCAAGCTCTCCGTAAAGTCTCTGGTCCTTGGGCCGGTCATTATCGGAGGCTTGATCTTCGGCCTGGGCTGGGGGCTTTTGGGATATTGTCCCGGAACGGCCATGGGCGCCCTGGGTGAAGGCCGTTTTGATGCACTGTGGGGCATCCTGGGCATGGTGGTGGGGGCCGGCATTTTCGCCGAGGCTTATCCCTGGCTCACGGCCACAGTGTACACTTGGGGCGACCTGGGCAAATTGACGCTCCCCCAGATGCTCGGCGTCAACCACTGGGTGGTCATCCCGGTGTTTATTATCTGCGCGGTCCTGCTTTTTCGATGGTTTGATAAGAAGGGATTATAGGACGCAGCTCTTCACGCGAAACCCGGCTTGCCTTGATTTGCGAGGCCGCAAAATCAAGGCAAGCCGGACCAGTTCCCGACGTATGAGCAGAATTTGCTGAATAGTTACCGTAGAACACGCAATCCAGGAGCTCAGTTTCCGGATTTTGCACCCGATGCGAAAAAAAGTTAATGTGTTCTTTTTTGGGTACGAGCTTTCTTCAACCTTCAGCCATCGAGGAACACGATGAAGATATTGCGTGCTTCACGCATGGACCGTTGCATCGGCTGCCATTCCTGCTCCATGGCCTGTGCAAGACAGGTACATAAAAAATTCTCCTGGAGCGCCGCCGGAATTCGCATCGGCTCCAGCGGGGGAATCACCACGGGCTTTGAGGCGCGGGTCTGCCTGGCCTGCGATCCGGCACCCTGCGCCAAGGTCTGCCCCACGGGCGCCTATTCCCAGCGCAAGGGAGGCGGCGTCATCGTCAAGATGAAACTCTGCATCCAGTGCGGAAAATGCGCCGAGGCCTGCCCTGTGGACGCCATCTATCTGGATGAAAAAGACAAGCCCTATGTCTGCATTCACTGCGGCCAATGCGTGGAATTCTGTCCCCACAACTGTCTGGAACTACGCGAGAAACAGGGTCACGTCCGCCGGGGAGGAATTGAAAATGACTGATACCGCATTTCGGGTCTGCATTGTCCACCTGGACAGGGACAAAGGCGAAATCATCTCCTTTGGCGACAAGAATGTTCATATCGGCGGCAGCGGTCTCGCCGCGGCGCTGTACGAAAAATTCGGCCTTCCGGAAGAGCCCTGGTCCCACCCGGATCAGCCTCTGATTTTCGCCATCGGCTGCCTCACGGGATATTTCCCATTGATGTCCAAGGTAGTCTGCGGATTCAAATCCCCGCACCATGATCAGTACTCCGAATCCCATGCCGGAGGGCGTCTGGCCCTGGCCATGCGTTTTGCCGGATACGACGCCATCGTCGTGCGAGGCCAGGCCACGGTGCCGGTGGCCGTGCACGTGGCCTCCAAACAAATCGAGACCGCGGACGCCAACTACCTGTGGGGCGCCAACGCCCTGACCACCGGCCGGGTCATGCGCCGGGCTTTTCCCGGCGCTTCGGGACACCGCAGCATCATTCGCATCGGTCCCGCCGGAGAAACCCTGTCCGCGTATGCCTGCATCAATGTGGACACATACCGCCATTTCGGTCGAATGGGCGCGGGTTCTGTCATGGGTGTGAAGAAAGTGAAGGCCATCGTGGTTTCCGGCGACGGCGACCAGGATCTGCCAGGAACCGATTCCAAGGCCTACGCCAAGCTCTTCAAAAGAGTCTACAAAGACATGACCGCCACGGAAATGATGAGCAAGTACCATGATCTCGGCACGCCGGGAAACGTCACTCCGCTCAACGAACTGAAGTCTCTGCCCATCCGCAACCTGAAGCAGACAACGGACCCGGAGGTGGAGAAAATATCCGGTGAAGCCTTTGCCAAGGACCTGCTGATCCGCAACACGGCCTGCGCCGGGTGCCCGGTGGGCTGCATCCATGTGGGGCTGCTACGGGAACAGTTCCAGGAGGAACACCGCTTCCAGATCCGCCAGGTGGCCTATGACTACGAACTGATCTTCGGCCTGGGTTCCATGATCGGCGTGATGGATGCATCTGGTTGCCTGGCACTGATGGATGAAGTGGAAAAGGAAGGTCTGGACGCCATGAGCACGGGCGTTGCCCTGGCCTGGGCCACGGAAGCCTATGAAAAGAGTTTGTTGACCAAGGAACAGGTGGAATACGACCTGGCGTTCGGCAATGTCGCGGCCTACAAAGAGGCCATTTGGAGCCTGGGCCACGCCAAGAATGAATTCTATGCCGATCTGGCCAAGGGCGTGAAGCATGCCGCGGCAAAATACGGCGGCGAGGATTTCGCCTGTGTTCTGGGCCAGGAAATGGCAGGTTACGTCGGCGAAACCTTTTACGCTTCCCAGTCACTCTCCTTCCGGCATTCCCACCTGGATACCGGAGCGTATGGCTACGACCAGAAGGAACATGCCAAGGATCCGGAAAAGGCAGTGAAATATCTCGTGGATGATGAGCGGGAGCGGGTTCTATTGACCTCTCTGGTCTCCTGCCTTTTCGCCCGCGGGGTGTACAAGAAGGAACTGCTGGCGGAATGCCTGGAAGCGGTCGGCCTGTCGGAACTGGCCGGGAACATGGATCAGGCCGCCGATGCCATGCAGCGCCTGCGGTGGAAGGTGCGCCTGAGTACGGGCTACGAACCTGAAAAGACCACTGTCCCTAAGCGATGCATGGAAGTCGAAACTTGGGCCGGAAAGATGAATCCCGGCTATATGAACGCCGTACGTCAAGGCTACATCAAGGCCATCCGTGAACTTGGTAAGGAAGAGCCGAAACCGGCGCCAGAGTCTGATTCATAGCCTGTAGAAGTTGTACCCGAGAAACTTCATAACAGTGTTCCATACCGCCCTCACAGCTTTTGCAAAACAAAAAGCGTGAGGGCGGTTATTTTCCTCCCTCACGTTTTTTCAATTGTTTCCCGTACATTTTCGCCACGCCTCGGTCATTGTGGCTAATGCGTCCCGTTGAAAGCATCAGAGCCGGATCATGCCCTGGCTGATCATCCTGATGAATGAAGCCACCATGGCTCGATCAAGTTTGCCACGCTCAACATCCTTAGAGATAATCTTCAAAGCCTCGAATCCTGTTACCTTGTGTTTCCGGTAGGGTCTGTCGCAGGTGATGGCGTCGAACATATCCGCAATGGTGACAATCCGCACATGATCCGGAATATTTTTTGTACCACTGGGATATCCGGAGCCGTCTAATTTCTCGTGGTGAAACATAACGCATTGAGTGACGGGTTGCGACAACTTCATGTGCTGACACATCTCCAGGCCATATATAGGATGCTTTTTGACTTCCTCGAACTCATTCGAAGTCAGGGCCGCGGGTTTTGAAAGAATCGACTGGTGAACCTTGGACTTGCCGATGTCATGCAGCAGCGCCCCCACTCCCACCTGTCGAACAAAGGATTTTCGAAGCTTCCTTCCAGAGTCTTCGTTATGGTAAATCAGCAAGGATATGGCATATAAGGCCGTATTTATGCAATGAATGTATTCTCTGTAGTGGGTTGCTATCAGGCTCCGCATGGATTGGATGGCATAGGGATTCTTTTCAAGAAAACCGTAGATGTTGTCTACCAAAGCGACCATCTTCTGGTAACTTTCCTTGTTCAGATACTCTTTGCCGGACTGAATGAAAAATGACTCAACGACATCCAGGGAGTGGTTGTACAAAATCTTCGACTTTGCTTGCAGAGGAACTTTGGAACTTTCCAGAATATCCGGCAGATTTTTCTCAATGAACAACTCATAGGTCAGCTTGTCACTGTTGTCGATGTACAGATTTTCAATGCCGTTTCGGATCAGTCTGCTCCGATGTTCTTCCGTGAAATTTTCCGGTGTCGCGTAAAGGATATAGTTGTCGTTTTGATAGAGATAGATGTTGAAATCAAAATGCTTGTCGGTAAGCATCAACAACAGAGGCTGAATTTGAAGATAGTTTGAATCCATGTCCATGCTGATGGTTATGTGCTTATAGTTTTGCTTGCAGGTGCAGCACTTCAGCCACGGCCCGCCCCGCTTCCAGGGTATATTCCCGTGACGACAGACGTACCTTGACGTCAGGCGACAATACCCGTCGTGGTGCATTCATCAATTCTTCCCGAGGAGTAATGCCGTATTCCGAAGGAAAGCTGTTCTCGAAATACATTTCCTGAAATCCGATGAATTTCAGGCTATGGGCCGTGGCATCCAGCACGGCGGTCTCTTGGGCCTGCATCAGGCCCAGCTCCCGGGCCCGCAGCAGGCCGGCCAGGCATTCCCCGCCCTGGGTGCAGGCGATATGCCCGTGGCGGTTGGCCAGAAGCATGCCCTCTATGATGGCCTGCTCCTCCACCTGAACCACATGGAACATGCCCGGTCCTCCGGCCTGTTCATACTGATCCGCAAGATGCCTGACCCTGGGGAAGGATACGGGGTTGCCGATCATGGCCGCTTGAGCCACGCTGGATTGCACGGTCACCGGGTGGTAGGCGCGTTTGGCGGGATCACTCTCGTCGTAATACTTGTAGACCGGGTCGGCATGTGCGGACTGGACGCCGAAGATCCTGGGCAACTGCTCGATGATCCCAAGGCGGTGCAGTTTCAAAAAACCGCTCATGATCGCCGTGACGTTGCCTGCGTTGCCGATGGGCACGAACACGGCCTTGTCCGCCATATCCCAGGCATAATGCTGGGCCACTTCAAAGGCATACGATTCCTGCCCGAGAATGCGCCAGGCGTTTTTTGAATTCAGCAGGGCCACTCGGTAGTTCTCGGCCAGATACTCCACCACCTTCATGCAGTCGTCAAAGACGCCGGGCAGTTCCAGAACCACGGCTCCGCTGCCCAGGGGCTGGGCCAATTGCTGGGGCGTAACCTTGCCCTGAGGCAACAGCACCACGCTCTTGATGGCGCCGCCGACATAAGCCGCGTAGAGGGCCGCGGCGGCCGATGTATCTCCGGTGGATGCGCAGACCGTGAGCACCTGATCCCAGCCGTGACGCCGGATCAGGGCCTTCAGGTAGCTGAAGGCGCAAGCCATGCCGCGGTCCTTGAACGAGGCGCTGGGGTTCTGGCCGTCGTTCTTGAAGGCCAGATCCTGACCGACATGGCCTGCAAGCGCCGAGGAAGCCGGAATGATCGGGGTGTTGCCCTCGCCCAGCCAGACGATGTCCTCCGGCTCCAGTACCGGAGCGGTCAATTCATAAAATCGAAAGATGCCCTTGAGGTCGGACCGACGGGTCGCCGCCCGCAGATCAAAGGCCTCCCGCCACTGCTCCGGACTGGTGCGCCGCAGCTCATCGAACTGTGTATCCTCCAGCAGCAGAACTTCATTGCACTGGGGACAGGTGTAGTACAGCTCATCAATGTCCAATCTGGCCCGGCACCCCAGGCAAACATATTCCATCCGTCCGCGATGAGACGGGAATTGATCGTAAAATGAATTGGTCATGGGAAACTCTGAAAGGTTGATAGTGTCCTTGGAAAGTTGAAATATCCTCTTTCCGAAAATTCGAAATCACAATCGAAATCGTCATCGAAATCGATGCCGTTTCGATGCAATGGCAGCCACACGAAATCTAAATGTCCATCCCGCTCCTGCGAATCGCGGCCACCCCGCCCTGGAGGTTCCGGGAGCCGGACACGCCGGCTTCTTCAAGTGTTACTTGAGATTCATAGGAGCGACCGCCGGCATTGCAGACCAGGATCAGGTTTTTGTCCCTGGGCACTTCACCCAATCTTTCCCGGAGTTCATCCTGCGGAATGTTCATCCACACATCGGGATATTTCTCAAGAAACGGCTGAGCGTTGGCCTGACCACGGCAATCCAGAACCTGAAAATCGCGCTGAGGATTATCCCACAGAGCCGAAAACTCCGCAATGCTCAGTGGAGAGGTCCGGCCTTCCAGAATATTTTCAGCGGCATTGGCCGCGGCGTTGACAATATCCATGGCGGATGAAAAAGGAGGAGAATACGGATATTCCAGATTACTGATAACAGAAACATGAGGGTGATCACCCAATACCGCGGCCACGGCCCCGATCCGCCCCACCAAGCCGTCTCCCTTGGCGCACAGCCCCTGAGCCCCCAGTACACGGCCGGTTCGTTCCACCACCATTTCCAGATGCATCAACTCGTTTTCCGGAAAAAAGTGCGCCCTGTCAGCCTGGACCACATGGGAATGGATCGCGTCAAATCCGGATCTTTTGGCCGCATCAGGGCTCAGGCCGGTCCCGGCAACGGAAATCTCGAACAACTTGACGGCGAAACTGCCCACGGCGCCGGAAAATTCAGCCTCCCCTCCGGCCAGATTCGTGCCGATCACCCGGCCCTGACGATTGGCCAGTGACCCCAAGGGATAGTAGCCGGGCTGCCCCGTGACCAGGTTTGTCACCTGCACGCAATTGCCGCCGGCATAAATATCCGGATCCGAAGTCTGCATCCGGCTGTTGACGATGATCGCGCCCTTGGAGGAAACGTCCAGTCCGGCCTGAGCGGCCAGCTCCGAATTAGGAACCACGCCCGCGGACATGATCACCAGATCCGCCTCCAGTTCCTCGCCCTCCAGCAGCACGCGTTCCACACGTCCATCACCGGCAAAGCCAAGTACATTGGCGGACAGCCGAAAAGCAACATCATGCTCCTGCATATGTTTCTGGGCCATGCGGGCCAAATCCGCGCTGACGAATCCGGGCAACACCTGATCGGCGATTTCCACCACCGTGGTCTGCACGCCCCACATGTCCGTCAAGGCCTCGGCTATTTCCAGGCCGATGAATCCCGCGCCGACAACCACGGCCTTGCTCACCTTGCCCGCCTCCACTCTGGCCCGAATGCCTTCGGCTTCCTCCAGATTGGACACGGCAAACACGCCGTTAAGGTTTATTCCCGGCAGATCGAGCTTGCGAGGCCGGCTTCCCATGGCCAGAACCAGCTTGTCATACGAAAACTGCACGGCATCACCGGATTCCAAATCCGTGGCATGAACAATTCTAGACTGACGGTCTATGCGATCGGCCCGCTTCCGGGTCAGGACCTCAACCCCTTTGGCTCCATGAAAAAACTTGGGATCGCGGACCATGTGAAAGCTCGTGGACTGCAATTCCTTGACATCGCTGATGTCCCCGGAAACATAATATGGGATTCCGCAACCGCCGTAGGAAACTCGGGCTCCCTGGTCGATCATCGTCACCCGGGCATCCGGCGCCAAACGTTTCAGACGACACGCCGCCTTCGGACCAAGCGCCACGGCGCCGATTATGACTACATGCATGATTCACTACCTCCTCAATCGGATATGCGTACCAACTCATGGACGATCATCGGCGCATCAGCACCGGCAATACCCTGAATAGACCCGAAGCCGGAAAGGTTCAAGGATGTTCCGCGACAAAAGAATGGGAGGGACTCCTGGAGGCGGAGGATTCAAAACTTGACACCATGCCTGACTGCATTATGGTTCGCAAAATTTTTCAGGAGGTATTGCGTGTCACGTGTAAAAACTGTTCTAGCATTCTTGATCTGCTTTTTGGCCATCGGTGGATTTGTCCTGGCGGAAATCGCCGAGGCCCAGCGTCTTGGCGGAAGCAGGTCCTTCGGTTCCCGACCCAGCCAACAGCGTCCGGCCCAACAGCCCGCCCAGACCCAGCGGGAAGCGCCGACCCAACAGCAAACCCAGCAGCAAACTCAGCAAAATCGGCAAACTCAGCAGCAAACCGCACAGCAGACACCTGCCAGATCCGGTTTTGGCGGCATGCTTGGAGGGATGCTCGGCGGACTGCTCCTGGGAGGCTTGATCGGTTCCCTGCTGACCGGAGGTCTGGGCGCCTTTTCCGGACTCAACTTCCTCGACATCCTGCTCTTTGGCGGAATTCTTTATCTGCTGTATCGCTTCATCCGCTCCCGCCGCATGGCTGCCCAGACAGCCGGACCAAACCTTGAGCAAGCCCCTTCAAGCCAAGTGGAATACATTCATAAACGTCAATCAACCTCAACAACAGCGACACCTAGCAGCGGCAAGGAAAAAAGTGCCTGGGACGCCTTGAATTCCGAACCTGCAAATTCAACCTCCCAAAGCCTTCAGGTACCCGAGGGATTCGATACGGCTGAGTTTCTCACCGGAGCCAAGGCCGCCTACAGCCGTCTGCAGACATCATGGAACAACCGGGACTTGGATGACATTCGCAATTTCACAACCCGGGAAGTCTTCGCCGAAATCAAGCGCCAGCAGAGTTCGGCACCCGTCATGGGGCAGACGGAACTGCTGCATGTGGAAGCGTCATTGCTGGAAGTTCGAGAGGAGGACGGAGATACCGTGTGCAGCGTTTTGTTCGACGTGACGCTCAGAGAAGATCCCCTCGAGGAAGCCAAGCAAACTCAGGAGATTTGGCATTTCAGCCGTCCTTCCGAAGGAACCGGCATGTGGCTGTTGGAAGGCATTCAGCAAGTCAATTGATGCAAAGGATTGGACTTCGGCGCCATGTGGGGACAGCCGGCGAAGACGTCATGCCGGTTGTCCCCGTAAATGCCCAAAGTGAATTTACGACCTGAATTTTGGCACTAGTGACTGCTCCATCAGATATTGCAATTATTTTTGTACACTTTTATATTTCTTGATTCGCTACAGCCGGATAATTACACACAACGTAATCATCCGGCCGAGGTCCGGATTACTTTGGTTTTTCTGCCTCGCAAAAACATACCAACTTTGCAGATCATGGAGTTAAAATGAAACAGATCGACCTGGATTATTTCGACAAGCTGCTCAAGGACACCCTGCAGGATCTCAGCCAGCGCGGATTAGAATCCCTGGATGAAATGACCGACAATCGGGAGGTCCATGCCGACCCGGCGGACCGGGCGACGATGGAAACGGATCGGTCTTTCATGTTGCGCCTCCGGGATCGTGAACGTAAGCTCATCCCCAAAATCCAGGAGGCCCTCGGTCGTATCCAGAGTGGAAACTTCGGCATGTGCGAAGATTGCGGCGAGGACATCAGCATCGAGCGACTCAAGGCCAGGCCGGTGACCACGCTGTGCATCAAATGCAAGAGCATTCGGGAAGAGGAAGAAAGCCTGCGCGGCGAGTAGCCGGGTCATGCACGCCGGCCGTCGGATTCGCCTCCGGGCTTTGGACACGCTGTCGCGGATTTTGACGTTGCTCAGTCCCTTTGGCCATCTTTGGCAAATCCATGCGCAACGGCTTCATTACAACCGTGGGGCGTAATCACCCTTTGAACTTCAACACCAATGGAGGCTCTTCTTTATCGTCATCTAGTCCGAGAACTTCAGCCCATGGTTCTTGGCAGGCGTCTGGAACGTATTTACGCACCGCGACTGGGGTTGTGGACTTTTCGCCTCCAACCTGGGGAGCATCCTCGCCATCTTCTGTTTTCCCACCACCCCGAAAGCGTTTCCATGACACTCTCCTCGCGTTTCCCGGAGAATCCTGCAACCCCCACATCCCAGGTCATGGGGCTGCGCAAAAGAATCCAGGGCAAGCGCATCCTGGAAATCCGCTCGGATTGGGTGCATCGCCGTTTGGCCATGGGCATGGGATTGCAAGAACCGACATCATGGTTGATTCTGGATGCAAAAAAAGGCGTTGGTCTCGAAAACCAGGCCCCGGAATGGGGAAATGATGCATCCAGTTGGCCTTCGCTTGAACAGATTCATGGAGATTCCCAGATATGGCATGCACACCCCCAAGTTTCTCCACTCATGCGCCAGACCTTGCAAAACCTGCCCGAAGACTTAGGTAATACGCTGCTGAACGGGTTTGCTTCCGGGCTGCCGCCGGACAGTTTTTTCGTCTATCAGTCCCCTTCGAGCCAGAGTTTCGCCTGCCCTTGGATCCTTCCTGAGCCAATCCGAAGGACCAGCACGGAAACACGTTGCTCAACCGCCTTCATGGCGGCAACATTGCTTGCCGACGAAATTTTCTTTCAAGACAAGACATCCGTGGACAAGCTCGCCACAGTGCGGGTCCACAAGCGTAAAAAACGCTTGCTGAAAAACCTGGATGCCGACGAACAGCGCCTGTTGGGTTTCGTACAGTTGGCGGAGAGGGCCCAGTTGATCCGCCGGAACCTCTACCAACTTCCGGCCCAGGTCACCGGGCGTTCCAGGCTTGAGCGAATCACGCTTCCGGAAGATGACGACACCATGGTCGATCTTGTTCTGGATGCAAAGTTGACAATCCTGGAAAACATGGAACGCTGGTTCCGGCTCGCCGACAAGGGCCGACGCGGTCTGGTCCATGTTCAACGCCGTCGGGAAGCGATCAAGACGGAAGCCTCTCCGGCTCATGCTACGGTGCAGCGAACCACGCCGGAGCCAAAGAACGCATCCCACCGGAAACGAAAGCTTCCTGATCGCAAGAGCATATCCTTGCCCCTGCACCGCTTTTTGAGTAGCGACGGTTTTGTGATGTTGCGCGGCAAGAACCAGAAAGCCAACCACGCTCTGCTCACCAAGACGGCAAGTTCCTTCGACTTCTGGTTTCATGCGGCCGATGGTCCCGGAGCCCATCTGATCTTGAAACGCGATTTTCCGGAACAGGACGTTCCAGAACAAACCATGATCGAGGCAGCGGGTCTGGCCGGACTGGCAAGCCATTTTTCCAGCTCCGACAGCGCAACGATTATCTGCGCGCAGGTCAAATACGTTCGTGCCGTCAAAGGTACGCCTGGTTTGGCCAGAGTGGACCGAGTCCACCAAACGCTCCATGTCACTCTGGACCCAAATTTAGAAAGAATATTGCGGGTCGTGGAAGACGGAAAGCCCTATTGATCTTCCTGTTCCTGAAAACTACCATCTGCATTCTGGCCTGAGCCCATGACACAACCCCTAGAACGTGTTCGCGTTCCTTCCGCGCAATCGGAAACCATGACCGACCAGCATGGCCGGTCCATCAATTATCTGCGCCTGAGCATCACGGATCGATGCAATCTGCGATGCCTGTACTGCCGTTCCTGCGAAGGACTGAAAATGCTTCCCCATGACCAGATGCTCAGTTATGAGGAGTGCCTGGAATTGATTGCCGTGGCTTCGACGCTGAACATCTCCAAAGTCCGGCTGACTGGCGGCGAACCGTTCATTCGCAAAAATTTTTTGCATTTTCTGGAACGAATTCTGGATGCCCACCCCCAGTTGGACATGCGTCTGACCACCAACGCAACCCTGCTGGGCGGCAAGATCCCCGCACTCAAGAAAATCGGCATCAAGGGGCTGAACATCTCCCTGGACACCCTGGACAGGGCCAAGTTCCAGCGCATCACCGGGCGGGATTTTTTTCTCCCTGTCCGCGGCGCAATCGATCAATGCCTGGATTATGGATTGCGGATCAAGATCAATGTCGTGGCCATGAAGGGCATCAATGACGACGAACTGGCGGCTTTTATCCGCCTGGCCGAAAACCAGCCTTTGGACGTGCGCTTCATCGAATTTATGCCCGTGGGTGAAAAAACCGTCTGGCGTCCCGATCAAGTCTGGACCTCCAGGGAAATACTCCAGCAGGCCCAGGAGGTTGTCCAGCTGAAGCCTGTCACGGAATCAGGCAAACGGAACGGGCCGGCCCGGATGTTTGAAATTGTCGGCGGCAAGGGCCGAATCGGGGTAATATCCCCCATGAGTTCCCACTTCTGTGGGCAATGCAACCGATTGCGCATTACTCCGGACGGACGTTTGCGCACCTGTCTGTTCTCGGACAAGGAATATCGGCTGCGGCCGATTCTGCGTTCTTCCAAACTGGGGCGGGAGCATCTGCGCCGCGTGATCATCCGGGCCGGCAAAATCAAACCCATGGGACACGAAATTCTCGCGGCACAAGGTCGCCAAGGCTCCGTTTGCCGCAAGATCATGTCGGCTATCGGGGGCTGATCATTATCGGATCAACGCAGCGGCGCGGCGTGCCACTATGGCATACTTATCGCATCCACTCTTTTCTCGCCCGCACAGGACACGGGTCCTTGGGTAATGTGCCCGCACAGAGTCCCTGCGTAAATCGCATCCTCTTCTCTCATTAAGCATATGAGGTGTTTCTCAAAATAATGACCATTGAACGTCGTCTGGAATTCCAGAGCGCCGCGGAGGCGCAAAAACTGTTTGGACCGCACAACGCTCACCTGCTGCAACTTGCCGAGTTGAGCGGTATTTCCGTGGACAGTCACGGCTCGGTCGCCGTCCTCAACGGACAGGAACCTGAACTTGTGGATCTGGTCGCGAACTGCCTGGTCCAGCTCCACGGATTGCTACGGGCCAATCAAACAATCACCACCCAGGATGTGGACCATGCCTGGCGCATTCTGAGCCAGGATCCCAAGGCCGACATCAAAAGCGTCTTCAAGGACGTCGTGTATGCTGTTTCTCCGAAGCGGACCATCACGCCGCGCACCGTCAACCAACGCCACTACCTCCAGGCGATTCGCAAGAAGGATCTGGTCTTCGGCATCGGCCCGGCCGGTACGGGCAAGACGTACCTCGCCGTTGCCATGGCGGTATCGGCACTGATCAAGAAAGAGGTCAAGCGGCTGGTGCTGACCCGGCCCGCCGTGGAAGCCGGGGAAAAACTCGGCTTCCTGCCCGGCGATCTGGCCGAAAAGATCAATCCGTACCTCAGACCATTATACGACGCCCTGCACGACATGGTCGAGTTTCGCAAGGTCCAGGAAATGCTGGAGGACGGGATGATTGAGATAGCGCCCCTGGCGTTCATGCGCGGCCGCACGCTCAACGACTCCTTCATCATTCTGGATGAAGCCCAGAACACGACTCCTGAACAGATGAAGATGTTCCTGACCAGACTTGGTTTCGGCTCCAAGGCAGTGGTCACCGGAGACATTACCCAGATCGATCTGCCGATCCATGCCAGATCCGGTTTGATTCAAGCTGAACGGGTTCTCTCAAAGGTATCCGGCCTCCAATTCATTCATTTTAACGATAAAGACGTCATTCGACATCCGCTCGTTGGTCGCATTGTCACTGCCTATGACCGATACTCACAGCAAGACTTCGCCAAAAAAGAATAGCGCCAAAGGGGCCGTCAAGGCTGACGTCCTGCTTTCACCAAAAACCGCCCGGCCCCTGGAAAACAGTGCCGGCAGCCTTTTGGTGTTCATGGCCTGCATGGTTCTTGTAGCGGCCCTCTCCGGAGTCAGCATTGAACCCGGCGGACGAATCTTCGTCCAGGGGGAAATTGCCACCCACGACGTCACCGCCCCCAGGGATCTGCTTATCGAGGACGACATCTCCACGCGCACGCGCCGGGAAATGGTGGCCCAGACCCAGCCTCCGGTTTTTGATCTGGCCCAGATTCCTTTTGCCCAAATGGCCAGGAAAATCGTCAATCTGCTGGACGTCATTCACTCATCCACTCCGGAAAACCTGGCCGATATCCAGAACCTGGTGGCCGAGGAATTGAATATCCGCATTCCGGCCGGGGTATGGAATGAATGGCGGAAGCAGTCCTTCCATGATCTGATCGTCACCAAAATCGTTCCCTGGCTTGAGGAAGCCTACAGCAAGGGGATTCTCTCGGAACGCAGATTTGTCTCGGATATCACCACGGGCGTGATTGTCCGGGAACTGTCCTCGGAGACTGAACAGCTCCACCTCAACGCCCTGGATTTTCCGGATCTGGAAGTCCTGTTGCGCAATCTGGACCGGCACCTGCGCGACAACCTGAACCTGCCCGTGTCGGTCCGCCGGGCTGCCGAGGAACTGCTCTCCCCGTTGTTGCGGCCGAATTTGACGTTGAACCAGGAAGCCACCCAGACCCGCCTGAACAGCGCCAAGCTGGCCGTGGAGCCGGTTTTTTATCAGATCAAGAAGGGCGAGATCATCGTCCGCAAGTCCGAGCGTGTTTCCGCGGACCAGCAGCGCAAGATGCAGGCTTTTTTCCATGACCAGACCGGCAGATACAACTGGGATCGCTTCAGCGGCGTTCTGGTCATCTCCCTGCTCTTCACCCTGGCGATTTTTCAGGCCGCCAACAGCATCAACAAGCGATTGACCCCCAAGGACGCCCTGCTTCTGGCTTTGGTCATGCTTACCTTTGCCGCCATGGCCAAATTCGTTGCGTTTTCCAGGTTCCCCCTGAGCCAGGAATTGTTGTACCTGACCCCGGACGTCTTTGTGTACAGCCTGCCCATTGCCGGAGCTGCCGGAGTTCTGGCCCTGTTTTTCCCGTTGCTGATTTGCATTTTTTCAGGAGCGTTGCTGGCCTTTCTCTGCACCCAAATGCTCCATGCCGGCTTTGACGTGTTTCTGTTCTACCTTATGGGTGCGGTGGGGTGCGCCATGCTGCTGCGCGGAGCCCAGACCAGAACCGACATTCTGCGTACCGGTCTGCCGCTGCTCGCCCTGATCTTGGGAACCTGGGCGGCCCTCAACCTCCTGGATTTTCAAGGCGTAAGCTGGTTTGCCGCCGGAGCCATGTTCAGCGCTACGGGCGCCGTGCTTTCCATCCTGCTCCTGCTGGCCTTCAGCCCGGTGGTGGAATATCTGTTCGGCTACACCTCCCGCTTCAAGCTCCTGGAAATGATGAGTCTGGAACAGCCCCTGCTCCAGGATCTGATGGTCAATGCTCCCGGCACCTACCATCACTGCCTCATCGTCGCCAACATGGCCGAAGCCGGAGCCAAGGCCATCGGCGCGAATCCGCTCCTGGCCAAGGTGGCGGCCTTGTACCACGACATCGGCAAAGTCAAGAATCCCCACTACTTTATCGAGAATCAGTTCGGTTGCGAGAACAAGCACGACAAGCTGGCACCGTCCATGAGCGCCCTGATTCTCATCTCCCACGTCAAAAAAGGCGCGGAGCTGGCTGCCAAGCACAAGCTGGGACCGGAAATCACGGACCTGATCCAGCAGCACCACGGCACCCGTCTGATCTCCTACTTCTACCAGAAAGCACTTACCCAGAAGGAGGAAAGAGGAACGGAAAACATCCGGGAAGCGGATTTCTGCTATCCCGGCCCCAAGCCGCAAACCAAGGAAGCCGGGATAATCCTGCTGGCCGACGCCATTGAAGCCTCCAGCCGAACCCTGGTGGACCCCACCCCGAGTCGGGTCCGCAATCATATTCAAAATCTAGTGCGCGCGGTCTTCAATGAGGGCCAGCTCGACGACTCGGATCTCAGTCTGAAGGACCTGAATATCCTCAGCGAGACGTTCCAGCGCATCCTTACGGGAATCTTTCATCAACGCATCGACTACCCCCAACCCCGAGCCAATGCCGCAACCACAACACCGATCAAAGTCGAAACGGCCAAGGCCCCGGCGCTGCGCATCGCCGCGGCCCGCTGATATCACCCTACTGGTAGATCCGGAGGCTTCACGCCATCCCGTATTGCCGTTGAACCGGAGGGAATTGCGGGAGATTCTGGAGCGGATCATGGCAGCGAACCAGCTTCAGGGAGCGGGCGTTGAGCTGCGCATCACCTCGGATCAGCTGATCACGGATCTGCACCGCCGACACCTGGGCGGGATGGGGCCGACCAACGTCCTCAGCTTCCCCCTTGAGAATTCCGTCCCGGGATCTTACGACAATCTCGGTTCGGTTGTTGTCAGTGCTGATGCGGTTCTTCGGGAAGCCTTTCTCTACCAGCAGGATCCCCAAAGTCATTTCATCCGCCTCCTGACCCACGCCCTGCTCCACCTGGCCGGGTACGAACATGGAGAGCTCATGGAGGAAATGACGGAGAACACCGTGGTTTTGATGCAAGGCACACATTTCGTTAACTATTCAGCGAATTCAGAATCTTAAGACGGGAACGCTCCGGCACTGACCGGCGCGTCCTCCTTCGGCATGCCAACCCACATCGAGTCCCATATGCGCATTGCATTGCTCCAGAACAACTACCTTGTCGGCGATCTTGAAGGGAATGCCCGCAAAATTGCGGTTGCGGCCCGCAAGGCGGCCGAACAGGACGCGGATCTGTGCGTCTGTTCCGAGTTGTCGCTGCTGGGGTACCCGCCTCGGGACCTGCTGCTGAACAAAAGTTTCATCGACAAAAGCTGGGCCGTCCTGCGCAATCTCAGTCTGGAACTGCGAGATGCGCCACCTGTTCTGGCCGGTCTGGCCGAGCACAACACCCAGTCCCAGGGCCGCGCCCTGTGGAACTGCGCGGCCTTGTTGCGCAGCGGCGTGGTCGAGGCCACCTTTCACAAGACCCTGCTGCCGACATATGATGTTTTCGATGAAGACCGCTACTTTGAACCCTTCGACGCTCCGGGTTGGTTCCAGCTGCGTGGATGGCGCATCGGCGTGACCATTTGCGAGGACATCTGGAACGACAAGGATTTCTGGAAGTCCAGGCGTTACCGCTCCGATCCCGTGGAACACCTGGCCCGTCAGAACGTGCAATGCATCATCAACCTCTCAGCATCCCCGTTTCATCTGGACAAACACGCCATCCGGCTGCGCATGCTCGAGGACATGGCGAAAAAGCACCGCCTGCCCCTGGTCTATGTCAACCAGGTCGGCGGGAACGACGACCTGATTTTTGACGGCCGCAGTTGCGCCTTCGATTCCCGGGGCAAAATAATCGCCACGGCGGCCTCATTTGCCGAGGACCTGATCGTGGTCGACATCGCCGAAAATTGCAAAACATCGTCCGCATCCGACACAGATGCGCCTCCCAACGCCGCGCACGCAACCGGACTCCACTGCCTTCCCCCGGTTTGCCGCGAGGAAGAAGTCTGGAACGCCCTTGTTCTGGGATTGCGGGATTATCTGCACAAGCTCGGATTTTCCAAGGCCCTGCTCGGCGTTTCCGGAGGCATCGACTCGGCCCTGACGGCGGCCATTGCCGCCGAGGCCCTGGGACCGGACAATGTCCTGGGCGTGCTGCTGCCTTCACCGTACACCAGCCAAGCCAGCGTCGACGACGCTCTGGAGCTTGCCGCAAACCTGGGCATCTCGGATCTGACCCTGCCCATTGAAGGTCTGATGGCTGCCTTTGATCAGAGTCTGGACGCGGCTTTTGCCGGACATGACCGCGACGTGACTGAGGAAAACATCCAGGCCCGGATCCGCGGCAATCTGCTCATGGCGCTGTCCAACAAATACCGGGCCATGTTGTTGACCACGGGCAACAAATCCGAACTGGCCGTAGGCTATTGCACCATGTACGGAGACATGGCCGGCGGGCTGGGCGTCATCGCGGACGTGCCGAAGACCCTGGTCTACAGCACCTCCCGGTGGTTGAATTCCGTGCGCGGGCAGGTCATCCCGGAGCGAATCCTGACCCGCCCGCCCACGGCGGAATTGCGCCCCAATCAGACGGACCAGGACAGCCTCCCGGAATATGACATCCTGGACGCCGTTCTGGAGCGCTTTGTCCAACAACATCGCTCGGTGGAGGAGATCGTCCGGGAAGGATTTGACCCAGCGGTGGTGCACCGGGTCGTGAGCCTGATCAAGGGCGCGGAATTCAAGCGCCGCCAAGCCGCTCCCGGCCTGAAAATCACGGATGTGGCCTTCGGTTCCGGCTGGCGCATGCCCATTGCCGCACGATGGCCGGTATAGCAAGGACCTACAAGGAACGACGTGAACACGGAACTGCAGCCCGTCATTGAAGGCATTGGCCGCCATTTGTTGGGCAAACAAACGGAAATCAAGCTGGCGCTGGCCTGTCTGCTGGCCAAGGGCCATTTGCTGATCGAGGATCTTCCCGGCATGGGTAAAACCACCCTGGCCGAGGCCATGGCCCGCATCCTCGGACTGAACATGCAGCGGATTCAATTCACCAGCGACCTGCTGCCCGCGGACATTCTCGGGGTATCGATATACGACCGTAAGGACCAGAGCTTCAACTTCCTGCCCGGCCCGATCTTTTCGCAAGTCATTTTGGCCGATGAAATCAACCGGGCCACGCCGAAGACCCAAAGCGCCCTGCTGGAGGCCATGGAAGAAGGCCAAGTGACCACGGACGGTCGAACCAGACCCTTGCCCCGCCCGTTTTTCGTCATCGCCACCCAAAACCCGATGCACCAGATCGGCACGTACCCTTTGCCCGAATCTCAGCTGGACCGATTCCTGATGCGCCTGCGCCTGGGATATCCCGACTCGCGAACCGAACGAGAACTCCTGCGCATCGAAGACACCCGCGAAGCCTTGCGCGAGTCCACGGCCCTGCTCCAGCCCGAACGGCTGCTGGAGCTGCAGCAAAGCGTGATGGAAGTCCATGTGTCCGACGCTCTTTTGGACTATGTTCAGGCCCTGCTCCTCGCATCCCGGAGATCCGACAACTTCTCCACCGGCCTCTCCCCCCGGGCCGGCCGCTCCCTGCTCCGCGGCGCCCAGGCCTGGGCCTATCTTGACGACCGGGACATAGTCCTTCCGGAACACGTCCAGGCCGTGCTTCCATCCATCACCAATCACCGCTTGCGTTCTTCCTACGACGCCACCCACGAATCCGCCGAAGAACCCGCCCTCATCCTGCTCCGCACCCCCCTGCCTCACCCATGATCGCCCTGACTTCCAAACGCACCACTTCGACCAGCCACTCACCGCATGCATCGCATACTCTCCATGTCGGATGCATTGACCAGTTCCGGGCTTTTGTTTACCTCGCACTTGCGTTGATAATCTTGTATTTCATTCGTTGTTTGTACTACTCAGCTTCAGAGCCGGAAAAGGTTAGCTGTCTATTCAGCAATTCTAATCATACTCGGGATTGGTCCGGCTTGCCTTGATTTTGCGGTCTCGCATGTTTGACTGAGCCAGGATTCGTTCATCGAACCATTGCCGTACATTTGGAGCACAAAATGATGTTTATTCAAAGCAAAGGTTCGATGTTACGAAGCCGGCGAAGGAGTTTGCAAGGCCGCAAAATCAAGGCAAGACGGACCTCAGCTGAGTAGTTATCGTTGTTTTTTCTTTAAAGCAGGTATTGGCTATGAGCATTCTGATCAAAAATGTGCTGCTGGACGAATCCATCATGGACGTTCTGATCCAGGGCGAAAACATTGCCGCCATTGGACCGGAGTTGAATACGGAGGCCGCGACCGTCATTGACGGCACGGACAAGGCCATTGTCCCCTCGCTGATCAACTCCCACACCCATGCCGCCATGACCCTGCTGCGCGGTTACGCCGACGACATGGAGTTGCATACATGGTTGAACGATCACATCTGGCCCATGGAACACAAGCTGACCCGGGACGACGTGTACTGGGGCACCCGGCTGGCATGCCTGGAGATGATCAAGACCGGAACCACGTTTTTCTGCGACATGTACTGGCACATGCCCGCCGTCATCCAGGCCGTGGAGGAGATGGGGCTGCGGGCCATGCTTTCCTCGGCATTCATCGATTTCGGCGACCCCAAAAAGGCCGACAAGTTCAAGCAGCGCACCACTGATTTTTTCAACCGCCAAAATACCACCAGCAATAGGATCCAGTTCGCCCTGGGTCCCCATGCAATCTATACGGTTTCCAGGGATTCCCTGGTCTGGCTGGCCGACTTCGCCCGGGAGAGAAATCTCTTGGTCCATATCCACCTTTCAGAAACCAGTCGCGAAGTGGACGACTGCGTGGCTGCACATGGCCGAAGTCCGGTCCGCTATCTGCGGGATCTGGGTTTTCTCGGCCCCCATGTTCTGGCGGCGCATGCCATTTGGCTGGATGACGAGGAAATGGACATTCTGGCGGAACATGACGTGAAGATCGCGCACCTGCCCACGTCGAACCTGAAATTGAGTTCCGGATCATTCCCGTACCGCCGCCTGTCCAGCCGCGGCGTGTGCATCGGTCTGGGCACGGACGGATGCTCGTCAAACAACAATCTGGACATGTTCGAGGAGATGAAGTTCGCGGCCCTGGCCCGCAAAGGCCTGACCGGCAACCCCACGGCCATGCCCGCGGCCGACGCCTGGAATTGCGCTACAGCCAACGGAGCCCGGATATTCAACTTGAACGGAGGTCGCATCGCTGTCGGAAAGATCGCGGACTGTCTTCTTCTGGATCTCAACCACCCCCAGCTCGTGCCCAACTACAATCTTGTTTCCAATATCGTCTATTCCGCCAACGGCGACTGCGTGGACACCACCATCTGCGCGGGCCAAATCCTGATGCATGGGCGGACTGTTCAAGGCGAACAGGAAATCATCCGTGAATTCAAGAGCCGGATCGCCGCCTTGCTGCAACGCTGACGAGTTGCTTCTTTCATGCCCGTCCGCCCAGGTGTTCCATCTTGACTGAACCCGCCGCTTCTCCAGCACCCACTCCGACAGGACGCATCGCCCGTCATGCGTCCGTTGTCGCCGCCGGAACCACCGCCAGCCGGATTTTGGGTTTCCTGCGGGACATGACCATCGCCTTCACCCTGGGCGCCGGCATCTGGGCCGATGCGTTCTTCGTGGCCTTCCGCCTGCCCAACCTGCTGCGCCGATTGTTCGCCGAAGGTTCCCTGACCATGGCCTTCATTCCGGTCTTTTCGCGAACCAGGCAGGAAAAAGGGCTGGCCGAGGCGTTTACCCTGGCCCGGTCGGTTCTGATCTGGCTGGTGCTGATCCTGCTGGTGATATGCGCCCTGGCCATCATCTGGGCCGAACCGTTGACCAAGCTGATCGCACCGGGATTTGCCCGCGATCCGGAGATTCTTGCCGGCACCGTCACCCTGGTCCGGATCTGTTTTCCATATATTCTCTTCATTTCCGCGGTGGCTTTGTGCATGGGCGTGCTCAACTCCCTGGGTCATTTCTGGGCGCCGGCGGTGGCGCCCTGCGTTCTGAACATCGGCCTGATTATTTCCGCTTTGCTGGCCATGTTCATGGGCTGGGACGTGGCCCTGGCCATGGCCTGGGGCGTTTGCCTGTCCGGGCTGGGGCAATGGATGCTGCAACAGCCCTACCTGCGCCGTTACGGACTCTCCTGGCGCGGACCCGTGGTCATGAACCATCCCGGCGCGAAACGCATCGGCATCCTGATGGCGCCCACGGTCTTCGGTGCCGCGGTCTACCAGGTGAACATTCTCATCGGAACGCTGCTGGCATCTTTGCTGGCCACGGGCAGCATCTCCTACCTCTACTACGCGGACCGTCTGGTTCAACTACCCCTGGGCATTTTCGCCGTGGCTCTGAGCACGGCGGCCCTGCCCAGCATGTCCATGCTCGCGGCCGCCAACGACATGACGGGTTTCCGCCATACCCTGAATACGACGCTGAGCATGACCCTGTTCATTTGTCTGCCTGCCGCCGCCGGACTGGCCGGAATGAGCTTTCCGATCATCGATGCCGTCTTCGGCCGGGGCGCTTTCGGCGAGGAAGCCGTCAGGGCCACGGCCTGGGCTTTGGTGGGCTACAGCAGCGGACTGCCCGCCTTTGCCTGCGTCCGACCGTTGATCTCCGCGTTCTACGCCATGGAGGACACCCGCTCGCCGGTCCTTGTGGCCGCGATCTGCCTGGCGGTCAACGTGGCCTTGAGCTTGATCCTGATGCAGTATATGGCACACGTGGGATTGGCCGTGGCCGCCGCACTTTCCTCCTGGGCCAACGTCCTTTTGCTGGGAATCATCCTGCGCCGCAAGATTGGTGCATGGCTGGACATCGGACCGCAAACGTTTCGCATGACCCTGCTCAGCGCCGGGCTGGGCCTGAGCGCGCTGGCTGCTTCCACGCTGGGCAAAACCGCCCTGCTGTGCATCCCGATCCTGGCGTGCCTTTACGCTTTGACCGCCCTGAAATGGAACATCGCCGAGGCCCGGATGACGCGGGACCTTTTGTTCACGCTTCGGCAAAAGTACCGCCGATAAAATCCGGCACTTCCGCATGTCTTTTTTGAACCTTAACCAGACCGACAACAACCATGCCTGAATTCATTCCCCTGTCCTTTGCCGGCTATGACTGGCGTCGTCCCGAACTTCAACCGGACCTGGTCACGGCGCCGCCATACGACGTGCTGTCCCCGGAACAACGCGATGAGCTGGCCGCGAAAAGCCCCTACAACCTGGTCCATGTCGACATGCCCCGCAGTTACGCCCAGGCCGGAGAAATTCTGACGCAGTGGGTGAGCCAGGGCGTCATCCGCAAAAAGGATGAGCCGGAGTTCGCCGCTCTGGCCTCGCGGTACGTTCTCCAGGGCCGGGAGTATGTCCGTTGGGGATTCATGGGCGGACTGCGCCTGGCTTCCTGGGGCAAGGAAGGCGTCTATCCGCACGAACAGACGTATCCCAAAGCCAAAACCGACCGTCTGGAACTGATGCGCGCCACCAATGCCCAGCTCAGTCCCATCTTCGGCATCTTCGACCACCAGGACAGTCAATTGCAAACCATCTGCGACCTGTTGAACGACCAACCTCCCACGGCCACGATGGTGACCGAAGACGAAGTGGAACACCGTCTCTGGTCCGTGCCAAGGGAATACAACGAGGTCATCCGTCAGGCCCTGGAAAACACGCCGGTCTACATCGCGGACGGGCATCACCGCTACGAAACGGCCCTGCATTTTGCCCAGCACCATGCCGGGCCGGCGCTTGAACCGGGAACCATGGGGCATCGTCCGGCGGATTACGTCTTTGCCTGTCTGTGCAACATCGCCACTCCGGGAGTGGAAATTCTGCCCTACCACCGGATGGTGCGCGGTTCGCGGAACCATTCCTGGCCGGACGTTCTGCAGCAAGCCGAAACATGGTTTCATATCCGTCAGGCCGGCACATCAAACGATCTGGAGCAGTCCATCCTGCCCTCGGCCAGCCTGTTGACTCTGCCTGACAAGATGTGGTTGTTGGAATTAAAACCTGAATTTATCGCCCAATGCGACCCATTGTTTCAGGATGTCGGAGCCTATGTCCTGGACACGTTCCTCTTCCGCAAATCCCTGGGGTTGACGGAGGAGGATCTGAGCGGCGGCGGACATCTGGCCTACACGCCGTTCATCGACCACGCGGTTGCCAGCGTTGTATACGGAGAGTCCCAGGCCGCCCTGCTGCTCAAAGCCGTGGACATGAACGTTCTGCGCCGGGTCTCCGAGTCAGGCCGGGTCATGCCCCGCAAATCGACCTTCTTTTATCCGAAGCTTCCCGGCGGATTATTGTTTCATCTTTTAGGTTGATTCCATTGCCGGTTTTCGGATAAGTCCCTGAGGCTACAACCTTTCGGCAAATCCTTGGATTGAGCGAATGGGTCGGACAGCCGTTCACCGGAGCCGAGACATCAGACATGGACAACATACAATCCGAAATCCCTCTGGTGCTGATCATCGACGATGATCCCACCAATCGCCTGGTTCTTGAACGGATTCTGTCCACCTCGGGCTTCGCGACAATCCAGGCCGAGGCGGGGGACGTGGGCAGATCCAAGGCCCTGGAACGGAAACCGGACATCATCCTTCTCGACATCATGATGCCCGGCGAAAGTGGTTTCGATACCCTTTGCCGGCTCAAGAAAGACCCGCTAACTGCCGCAATTCCTGTCATTTTTCTGTCCGCGCTGGACGATATCAACTCCAAGGTCAAGGGGTTCGAGCTGGGCGCGGTGGATTACGTGACCAAGCCCTTCGAGCCGCCGGAAATCCTGGCCAGGGTGCGGACCAACCTGAAAGTCGTTCAAGCCTACCGGGTCGTCATTGCTGAACAAGCAGAGCGTTTGCGCCAAGTCAAAGAGGCCCAGCAATCCATGCTCACCCGGCCGGAAGAGCTTCCCGACGCGAAATTCGCCGTACTCTTCGAACCAATCCTGGAAGCCGGAGGGGACTACTATGACGTCTTCCCGGTCAGCGGCGGGTTCGGCTACGTGGTCGCGGACATCAGCGGACATGACCTGAAAGCCTCCTTCATCACATCCGGCTTCAAGGCTCTGCTGCGCCAGAATTCCGGACCTCTTTTCACTCCCGCGGAAACACTGACCAACATCAACAATGTTCTGCACAACGTTTTACCCGCTGGAAAATTTCTGACCGCCGCCTATGCCGTGATCAACAGCAAGCGCAATCATCTCACTGTGCTCTCCGCCGGGCATCCGCCGCCCATTTTCCTCGGCGTCAACGGAGAAGTTGAAATCCTGCGGGCGGAAGGAGACATCCTCGGTCCCTTCCCGCACATTCATCTTTCCCCAGTTTCACGGAATTTGGCCAAAGGCGATCGAATATTTCTGTACACGGACGGCCTGTCGGACATTTCCAACAGCAAGGACAACACTACCTGCGATGACAGACGTTTGTTGATCCAGGCCTGCGAAGAATGCCGTACACTCCCTCTGGAACAATGCCCTCGTCATATTCGGGACAGGATATCCAAGGGAGCGAAAAGCCTGGACGACGTGCTGCTTCTGGCCGTGGAGGCATAACGGTGCAGATTCAGAAACAAACCGTTGACGGCATCCAGGTTTCCTTTCCCTCGAAACTTTGCGAGGTAAATCAGGCCTGCGACCTGCTCCAGGGGTTTCTGGACAAAAGAAAGAATGTCTCCGACCTGTTCCTGATTCTCCTCGCCCTGCGCGAGGCGTTCACCAATGCAGTCATCCATGGAAATAAAAAAAATACCGAATTGCTGGTCTCCGCCATTGTGGAGATCCACGACGATCAGTTGGTGGCGGTCATCAGGGACCAGGGGCCCGGATTTGCCTGGCGCTCGCATACTTGGGAGCTGCCCAACCCCAAAAGCGAATCCGGAAGAGGTCTGGCCATTATTCAGAGCTGTTTTGAGAACATCGAGTTCAATACTTCCGGAAACGAAATCACCTTACGCAAGCAACTTGGAAACTATTCAGCAAATTCTAATCGTACACGGGGTTGGTCCGGCTTGCCTTGATTTTGCCGTCTCGCATGTTTGACTGAGCCAGGATTCGTTCATCGAACCATTGCCGTACATTTGGAGCACAAAATGATGTTTATTCAAAGCAATGGTTCGATGTTACGAAGCCGGCGAAGGAGTTTGCGAGGCCGCAAAATCAAGGCAAGCCGGACCTCAGCTGAGTAGTTACGCAACTTGAATCATCAGGAGCCACGGATATGCTGCAGACAACCAAGGACGGCTCGAAAACCCTGGTCCGAATTACCGAGGACATGGTCGGATCCCGGATCGACGACTTACGGATGCAACTTCAAGAAGTCGTCAAGGCCGGCGGAATTGAAATGGTCATCGACCTTGAGGACGTGAAGATCGTTGATTCCCTGGGCATGGGTTTGCTGGTGGCGACCCACAACTCCCTCAAAACCAAGGACGGCAGTCTGACGCTGATCAACGTCAATCCGAACATCTATAATATTCTGACCATCATGCGCCTGGACAAACACTTTTCCATTCACAAGGCCGTGTAAGAACCACGACGAGGAGTTGCCCATGTCCGACGATCTCATGGCCGCATTCATTGAGGACTCCAAGGAACATCTGGAGAGCATCGAGGCGGACATCATGGCGCTTGAGAATCTGTCAGGCGCGTACGACGAGGAATTGATCAACCGCATCTTCCGGACAGCGCATTCCATCAAGGGTGCTGCCGGCTTTTTCGGGCTTGATGCCATCGGCTCCCTGTCGCACAAGCTGGAAAACGCCCTGCATCTGATGCGTGACCAAAAGCTGCGGACGGACCGACAGACTTGCCAGATCCTGCTGGAAGGGTTTGATCAGCTCAGCGCCATGATCAACGATCCCGAGCAGAGCAAAAGCATGCACACCGACCCGATTTTATTAAACATCCAGGCGTTGCTCACGCCCGAGACCAAGATCAGTACGGAAACGGCGCTGATCCTGCCGTCCCCCCAGGGACATTCCATTTTCGATGTCGACATGTTCACCCTCGACCAGGGTCTCAAAGGCGGTAAGTATCTTTATCATATCGAATTTGATCTCATCCATGACATTCATCGCAAGGACAGAACGCCCTACGAGATTATCAAAACCTTGCAGGACAGCGGGCTGATCCTGGACTGCAAGATTGACTTCGAAGCCACGGGCACGCTGGAGAACGGCTTTGCTCAGATGATACCCTTGAACGTTCTTTTTGCTTCCATCATCGACCCGGATGTCATCGGCATGCTGCTCGATGTGCCGGGGGAGAAAATCAGGGAACTGGACAAATCCATGTTTCATCGCCGACTTGGCGCCGCCGACAATGACCAGCCCGGCATAGTGACATCCCAACCCGGTACCTCCCTGAAACATTCCTTGGCCGTATGCTCTGAAGCGAATTGCACCGTGCTTATCCTGTCGGAAAAATTCGATCTTTCCAAGGTGGAACGCTTCCGTGAATCCCTGGTCGACGCTCTGCGCCAATCCGCGCATCTGTGTCTGGACATGAGCGAAACCAGGCACATGGATGCGGCGGCGGTTCAGGTTGTCGCCTCCGCACTGAAGACGTGCATATCCCGAAACGGCAGTTTGTGCCTGACGCCGCCACCTTCGGAAACGCTGCGGGAACAATTCCAAGGCCTGGGTTTCGCCTGGCTGCTGGAGCGTGCCACATGAACAAGAAATTCCAAATTTTTATCGAAGAATGTCAAGAGCTTTTGACAGAACTGGAAAGCGCATTGCTGGAACAGGAGGCGGCATCGGACAACATTGACATGGTGCACCGGATCTTCCGGGCTCTGCACACCATCAAAGGCTCCGCTGCAATGCTCGGCCTGGAAGACGTTCGCGAACTGACCAACGACCTGGAGACTCTCTTTGACCTGGTCCGTTCCGGACAGATGGCATTGACTCCGGAGTTGGTCACGCTTTCCTTTACTTACAAGGACCTCCTGACCGAGTACCTTGGTAATCCGGAGAACGGGCTGCCCGCCGACAAATCCGCACTGGTCCTGCGAAATTTAAGCAACATGATGGGAAACACAAATATCCCTCATAAATGCGGCTCCCGCGGCTCCAGTGAAGAACCACGGCTCCGTCACGAAGAATCCGGGGCGGTTTCGAGCTTGTATCACCTGCGCTATTTCCCCAAGAACAAGCCATATGCGGCCCTGGATCCACTGGATTTTCTCGGACAGCTCCATACCCTCGGCAACTGCGAAATCCATGCGTCGCCTGCTCAAATCCCCCTTTTGGACGTCCTGGATCCCTTGTCGTGCAGCACCTGCTGGGATGTGATCCTGCACACGGACGCTGATGAGGATTCCATCCGCGACCTGTTCCTGTTTTTGGACAACCCCGAGGAGATCTCCCGATTCGGGCTGATCGACGAAGCCGAAGCGGCCATGATCCGCCAGGAATTTGCCCGCGAATCCAGCGCACTTCAATCCGCCTCCGTTGAAGCGCCGGGGCAGCCCAAGGCAGCGTCGCCCGAGCCCGCACCTGATAACGCGAATGAAACCTCGTCTGAAGATCTGCCTTTGACTCTTCCGGAAACCGAATCAAGGCCCTCGCAACCGGCCCCGACGCCAATTCGGACGGCCAAAGATCCGCAAGCCGCGAGCACGAAACAGGCCGTGCCCGCGGGCGGGACCAGGATCGAGGAAATCGCTTCCATCCGGGTCAGCGCCAACAAACTGGACGACATGGTCGACCTGGTAGGCCAGCTGGTGATTGTTCAGGCGCGACTAAAACAGATCGAAACCGATCTCCACAACCCTCTGCTCACCTCGGTCAGTGAGGAAATCGAACGTTTGAGCAGCGACCTGCGTGAGCGAACGCTGTCCCTGCGGATGCTCCCCATCGGCTCGACCTTCAATCGATTCCGCCGCCTTGTCAGGGATCTTTCTTCGGAGCTGGGCAAGGAGATCGAACTGAAAACCTTTGGTGCGGAAACCGAACTGGACAAGACGGTCATTGAAAAACTCAGCGACCCTCTGGTGCATATCCTGCGCAACAGCATCGACCACGGCATAGAATCAGCCGCGGCCCGTCAGTCCCAGGGCAAGCCTTCCAAAGGAGTCATCACTCTGTCCGCCATGCAAAGCGCCGGGCAGGTCCGAATCGTTATTCAGGACGACGGAGGTGGAATCGACCCTGAGAAAATCTACGCCAAGGCCGTGGAACGCGGTCTGGCACGAGCGGACGTCCGTCCCTCTGACCGGGACATCCTGCAGCTCATCTTCGCGCCAGGTTTCTCCACGGCCGAAAAAGTCACCTCGGTTTCCGGACGCGGGGTGGGCATGGACGTGGTCAAGCGCTCCCTGGAATCCCTGAAGGGCACCGTGGAGATCGACAGCCGGCCGGGAAACGGCACCACCATCACCATCGGCCTTCCCCTGACTCTGGCCATCATCGAAGGCCTCCTGGTGCTGATGGCCGATGAGTATTACGTGATCCCGCTGTCCGATGTTCTGGAGTGCGTGGAAATCCAGCGCGGTGATGATGAGCGGGAGCGCATTGCCAAGGCCTTCGACATCCGGGGGGAACTGCTGCCCTGTCTGATTTTGCGCAACTGGTACGACTTCGACTCCATGGCGCCGGAAATTGAACAGGTTGTCGTGGTTCAGGCCGGAAACCGCCGGGTGGGACTGGTGGTGGACAGCATTGTCGGGCAGCTGCAAACCGTGATCAAGGGATTGGGCCGCGTCTTCAGCGGCATGAAAGGCCTTTCCGGAGCCACGATCATGGGTAATGGAGACATGGCGCTGATTCTGGACATCAACTCCCTGGTGAACGAACTGGAAAAACACTCCTCGGATTCGTTCATCCAAATCCCGCGGCATTGCCCTTGCGTCCTGATACATCAGGATCGCAATCGAAATCGCAATCGAAATCGGTATCGAAGTCGAATTCGAATCGAAAAAACAAACAGATAATGAAACTATTGCGATACCGATTGGGATTGGGGATTTCGATTGTGATTGCGTTTGCGATTTCGATTTCGATTTCGATTTCGATTGCGACTTCGATTGCGACTGGGAGCACGAATCAATACGGATTTGTTTCTGGTCTTATCCGTTGACTTCAGCGTGATCAACCCTACCGTTTCTTGAGCAATTGTCGAGACAACGGCAACAGATCACTCAAGGAGGACTGAACGTGGAAATCAGCAAACTCACCGGCAGCAAGGAAGAAAGAAGGGCAAAGGTGATCGAGGTTCTGAACAAGGCCCGGTCCATGGAACTGCACGCCATTTCCCAGTACATGAACCAGCATTACGGGCTGGACGACATGGACTACGGCGAACTGGCGGCCAACCAAAAATTGATCGCCATTGACGAAATGCGCCACGCCGAAATGTTCGCGGAACGCATCAAGGAACTGGGAGGCGAACCCACCACGGATCTGGCGCAAAAGCCCCAATTGAACCAGGACGTGGCGACCATGTTCACGTTTGACGCCGACCTGGAAGACAATACCGTCGACGTTTACAACCAGTTCCTTCTGGTTTGTCGGGAGAACGGCGACAGCGTCAGCGTGAAGCTCTTCGAGCAGATCATCGACGAGGAACAGGTCCACTTCAACCACTTCGACAACGTGGCTGACCACATCAAGAACCTGGGCGACGTCTATCTCTCCAAACTCGCCGGCACCTCCGCCTCCACGGGCGGCTACGGCAAGGGATTCAGCCTGAACCAGAGTTCGGTCTGATTCTTCCAAAGCGGCTCAGGCCGCTTTTTTTTATATGATTCCGTATTGGCGTCGGTGTGTGGAGGTGTGTCGCGCGAGTGTTTTTATAAAGGGGCTTCCTTTTTACTATCGCCCTTTGCGGCTTATTCGGAACCATCTGTCGCGGATGTGACGTGGTAGGAATATTCCTCCAAACGCACGGTCAGGTCGTGCAAAGCGCGGTCCAGTGCATCCTCCACTTCCCGCTTTTTCTGCCCGCCCAAGGAAAAGACGAACTTCAGTTTCGGGTTTTCATCGAAAAGACCGGAACGAGCTTTGACATGAATGTCCGGGTATCGTTTCTGGAACCATTCCAGATGCGGGGCCAGGACGGATTCGTCGTTGCAGCCGATCCAGAGGGCGTGCTGGGCAAAGGCCTGTTCCGGAAAGATCTTGGCCAGGAAAGGCTGCAGGGAAGTTTGGAAGATTTGTTGGAGTTCGCCGGGAACGCCCGGAAAACACACAACGCTCCTGCCCTCACGTTCCACCAGGACGCCTGGGGCCGTGCCGGCTGGATTGCGCAAGGCTATCGCCCCCCGGGGAAGCATGGCCATCTTTTCGCGGGCGGGGTTCAATCCGCCCTGCTCCACGGAGCCTCGGGCCGCAAGAGCGTCAAAACCTTGCCGAACCATCTCCCTGGCCTTGGCATGCATTTCCAGCGGCAGGCCAAGGCCCTTGGCCACGGCGCCCAGGGTCAGGTCGTCCATGGTCGGTCCCAGGCCGCCGCTGACGAACAGTACGTCCGGAGCCTTGCCCACTGTTCTGTTCAAGGCTTCCTGGACTTCCTGGGCGATGACGTCCATGTCGTCCGGCAGGATGCTCACCCTGGCCACCACGCCGCCCAGCTTCATCACCCGTGAGATCAGCCAGTAGCTGTTGCCGTCCTGGATGGAGCCGTCGAGGAGTTCATTGCCGATGGACAGGATCTCCGCGACCCCCGGCCTGACTGTATTGGTATCATCGATCATGCGATCCTCCACGGCATTATTTCGGAACTCTGTATCGCAATCGAAATCGCAATCGCAATCGAAATCGGTAAGTTTTCCGTTATCTCCGGAATTCCGTCACCCTACGTTCGAGTTCAATTCGATTGCGATTGCGATTTCAGTGAGATACCAATAGAGCTTTGTGTCAGCGCTGTGTCTGTATCAAGTTGAATTACATAAGTTATGTTTCAAGAGGCTATGTCTGCTGTTCCAGCGAGGCATACGCTCGCCTGATGGTTTCTGTCAGCTCCTTGAAGTCGGCGGGTTTCTGGAGACAGGCAAAAGCGCCCATGTCCATGCAGGCTTGAAATTTTGCCGGATCCCCCATGCCGGAGAGAATGATTACCGGAATTTTCGGGTGGCCCTTTTGGATCATCCGCAGAACTTCCTCGCCACTTATCTCGGGCATCTTCAGATCCAGAATCACCACTTCCGGCTCATCCTCCTCCACCAGCTCCAGTGCTTCTTCGCCGCTGGTCACCACGGCCACTCCCATTTCCCGCATCTTCAACCTTTCGGAGAGCCGTGCGGCAAAGTCCATTTCATCGTCCACGACCAAAACCTTGGATGGATTCTCGAAGTCGTACGGCCGATAGACGTCGGTCTGGAACATGTCCGAACCCAACTGGACCTCAACTTCCCTGTCAGGGACGATGTCGCGAACAATTTCCAGCAGTTCCTCTTCCAGGCGTTCCGGACGAACGATGTTCTTGTCCACGCGCAGCACGATCTTTCCTGATTTGATCTCCACCTTGAGCACATGGCCCTTGACCGCCAGGGCGGCTTCAATCCGTGCGATGAGTACAAATTCCTCAACAGCCTGCATCGACTCCACCGTGGGCAGGGTCACGGACCGCCGGGCTCGGTCCTGGATCAACTCCACGGCATTTTCCACGGACATGTTGTCCATGGAGATCAGGATATCGCTGGGCGAAGTCTGCGTGGGGTTTTTCCAGTTCAGATATTCGGTCCAGCGCGTGACGGATGCGTCCTCCTGGTCCAGCAGCTTGGACAGAGCTTTGGGTTCAAGATCATGGACTTGGCGTGCTCTGTCCATGCGAAAGGCCGTGTCCGCGGTCAGGCTAACCTGCAAGACATGGGTGACGGTCCTGGGAACGAGGTACCCGCCCAGCCCCAGGATGAGCTGATCGTCCTCAAGCAGGCGGGCGGCCAGGACTGCCTTGTAGCAGCTGACACAGCGCTCCCTGTCCCTGGTGAATACGTTGAAGACCGAAGGCTTGCCGAACAAGGCCTGATAGAATTTGTTTTCCTTGATGGAGTACTTCGCGGAGGCTTCGGCAATGATTTCCCTGTCCTCAACAATTCTCAAGGACAGCGCGGCGGCCAAGGCCCTGGCGACTTCCTCTTCCCGGCAATATGCGGCGCTGACAAGTGTGATGATTGGCATGAGCGCCTCACTCCACGGTTAAAAGACAAGGTTGAGCATTACCAGGGACACGACAAGAAAGAGTATGGTCATGATCGATCCGGCACGCAAGAAGTCGGCGTTGCGATACCCGCCGGGCCCCATGATCAGGGCGTTGACCTGATGGGTTGGAATCAGGAAGGAATTGGAGGTGCTGATGGCCACGGTCAGGGCGAACATCGCCGGGTCCGCGCCGCTCAGCACCGCAATATTTATGGCCAGGGGCACCAGCAGGACCGTCGCCCCAACATTGGACATCAGCAGAGTGAATACCGTGCCCAGAACCGCGATAGCCGCCTGAAGCACCCAGACCGGCACATCACCCAGCAGGTTCAGGGTCTGCAGGGCGATCCAGGCGGCTGTGCCCGTGGTTTCAACGGCCATGCCCAGGGGGATCAGGCTGGCCAGCAGGAAGACGGATTGCCAGCTGACGCTTTTATAGGCTTCATCCATGGTCAACACCCCGCTGACGATCATGGCTATGGCTCCCCCCATCAGGGAAACAGCGAGGCGCAAATCGCTGAACAAGACCAGCAGCACGGTGATCAGGGAAATGATCACGGCATGGGGAAGCTTTTCGTGCAGGATAACCTCGTGAGGGAAATTCGATGTGACCACGACAAAGTCCTGGTTCTTCTCCAATGCGGCCAGATCTTCCCAGAGGCTGTGCAGGACGAGCGTATCCCCGGGCTGCAGGGGCAGATCCCGCAGGTTGCCGCGGATGACCTGCCCCGCCCTGTTGACGGCCAAAACGCTTGCTCCGTGGGTCTTGCGCATCCGGATGTCCAGCAAGGTCTTGCCGATGATGTTCGAGCGCGGCGGGATGACCACTTCCGAAACGCCGGCCTGGGACGCGGAGAGAACATCAGCGAAATGCCGGAGCATTCCGGAACACTGCAGATCCAGTTCCTGGCACGCTTCGCCGATGTCTTTCCGGCTGCCGAGCAGTCCCAGTTCCGCCCCGGCCTGGATAACGATGTCGCTGGCCGGAGAGATGCGCAGATCCCGATCCTGATACAGACCGATCACCACGACGTTGTTCCCGAAGAGGCTTTCCGCCTCGGCCACGGTTTTGCCGTCCATCAGGCTGCCGGGATAGACATGGACCTCGAAGATGTCCCCTTCCAGGCCGTAGAGTCGGCGAAAATACTCAACAGTTGAGAAATCCTGGCCGCTGCCCCCTTTCTTGGACGGCAGGACGTATTTTCCCAGAAGCGCAAAATACGCGATGCCGGCCATAATCAGGGCAATGCCCACGGGCATGACGGCGAAAAGACCGAAGGTGGCCATGGGCGGTACGCCTTCGGGCAGCATCGGGTTGGCGTTGATGATCAGGTCGTTGAGCAGAATCAACGGGCTGGAGCCGATCATGGACAGGGTACCGCCCAGGATGGCGCAGAAGCCCATGGGCATCAGCAGGCGGGACATGGGCAGTCCAGTCCGCAGGGAAATGCGCTTGATCACGGACATGAACAGAGCAGCGGCGCCGATGTTCTGCATAAAACCGGAAACCACGCCCACTGTTCCGGAGATGATCGGCATGACGCGTCCTTCGGTCTGGCCGCCGAACCGCAGGATGACCGAGGCCAGTTTGTTCATCAATCCCGTCTTTTCCAGGGCCTTGCCCAGGATGATCACGGCGATAATGGCGATCACGGCATTGCTGGCGAATCCACTGAACAGCAATTCACCAGGAACCAGGGTCGGCACCCCCGGCAGCAGTCCCATGAGTCCCAGAATCATCATCACGGAAACCGCGGCCACGTCCACCCGAACGATCTCGGTGATGAACAAGACCACGGTCAACCCCAGAATGCCGAGCACCCAGAGCATCTCCGGCGTCAAAGGAATGATTTCATGCATGGCTGATCCTGCGTGGCCATCAGGCGGAGCATTCAGCTTCAACTGCTCGTCCGCTTTACCGATGGCATGGTTTTCGATTACGTTATACCGCAACTTGCCTGGGGACGCTTCCTGAATAAGCTTGATAGACCCAAAATCATATTCGTTGCAACTGTGGCCTGTTCGCGGCAGTTCATGGCCGCGTGTGATACCATGTTCAGCAATATCTCGGCATGCCGAAAACCTTCCAGGAGATCATTTGATGCCCGTTCTCGTCGTCAACGTCGATCATGTCGCCACCTTGCGCCAGGCCCGCATGGGCCGGGAACCCGATCCGGTCACCGCGGCTCATCTGGCCGAACTGGGCGGAGCCCACGGAATCATCGTTCACTTGCGGGAGGACCGGCGCCATATCCAGGACCGCGATCTCGCCCTGCTCAAAGAGACCGTACAGACCAACCTGCACCTGGAAATGGGCGCTACCGAGGAAATGCACGCCATTGCCCTGGCCACACGACCGCACATGGTCTGCTTGGTTCCGGAGAAACGCGAAGAACTGACTACCGAAGGCGGACTGAACCTGGTGGGCCGGGAGGCGGAACTCAAGGACTATCTCGCGGATTTTCATGCAACCGGAACCATCTCCAGCCTGTTCATCGATGCGGACCCGGAGCAGATCAGTGCCGCCCAGGCCATCGGTGCGGAATACATCGAGATCCACACCGGTCACTTCGCTGCCGCGGAAAGCCGGGAAGCTCGGGAAAGCGAGCTGCAAAAGATCCTGGCTGGCATCCGTCAGGCCCAGGAACTGGGATTGAAGGTCAACCTCGGTCACGGCCTGAATTATACCAACGTGCTGGCCTTCGCCCATGTTCCCGGCATTCGGGAATACTCCATCGGCCACAGCATCATGGCCAGGGCCATCCATGTCGGCCTGCACAAAGCCGTGCGGGATATGGCGGACATCATCCAGACCTTTGTCCGTTGAGGATTCTTAATGGCGATTCTGGGCCTGGGGCTGGACGTGGTGGAGCTCGAACGAATTCGACGGATCTGGAACCGCTTCGGCCAGGGCTTTGCCAGGCGCATTCTCACGGAATGTGAACTCCTGCACCTGCCAAACCAGGCCGTTCCCTATCTGGCCTCGCGCTTTGCGGCCAAGGAGGCCGCGGTCAAGGCCCTGGGCACCGGGTTCAGCCAGGGCATCACCTTTCAGCAGGTGGAAGTCGTGACCCTTCCCACCGGCCAACCGACCCTGGTGCTACATGCCAACGCCGAGATCCAGGCCCGATGTCTGGGCTCGACCCGCACCCACGTCAGCCTGACCCATGGCCGGGACACGGCCGCGGCCGTGGTCATCCTGGAGAGTTAGGAGGAAATCCCATGTATCGTCCCTTGCCCACCCCCAAGGAAATGAGCCGCTGGGATGCCGCGGCCCAGCAGGATTACGGACTTTTGCAGGAGCTGCTCATGGAGAACGCGTCCCGTGAAGCCCTGGCCGTGCTGCTGCAGGAATACGGTCCGGTCCGGGGCAAACAGGCCGTGCTGCTGGCCGGTCCGGGCAACAACGGCGGCGACGCCTTTGCCCTGGCCAGACACCTGGCTGACCACGGGGCGCTGGTGAGCACGTTCCACGCCAAGCCCGTGGAGTCGTACACCGGGGCGGCCGCCTACCACCTTGGACTGCTTTTGAAACTGCAACTGCCCCTGGTCCCCCTCCTCGATACGCACATCGACCACCTGCCGCCGCCGGACATCCTGGTGGACGGTCTGCTGGGCACCGGCTTTCAGGGAGAAATGCGTCCCGACTACCGGCAATGGATCGCCTACATCAACCGCCTGCCCAGACAGGTCTTCATTCTGGCCCTGGACATCCCCACCGGGCTGAATGGGCTAACGGGCCGCCCTTCCCCCGAAGCCGTGCGGGCCACGACCACGGTCAGCTTCGAGGCCACCAAGATCGGCCTGGCTTTTCCGGAAGCCGCGGCATACGTGGGCAAAGAAGTTGCGCGCCCCATCGGCATCCCGGCCAAGGTAAAACGAACCATGCCCGCCCGGCAGCATCTGCTCGAAGCAAGCCTTCTGGACCAGCTCAACACCGCCTCGGACAACCTGCTCCACAAAGGGCGCGCGGGCCATGTGCTGGTGGCGGGCGGATCACCAGGACTGACCGGGGCCCCTCTTCTGGCCGCGCTGGGAGCCCTGCGCAGCGGCGCCGGGCTGGCCTCAGTGGCCTGCCCTTCCGGGCTGGGCAACGAGATCAAGACCGGCTGGCCCGAGGTCATGCTGTCACCCCTGGGAAATGGCGATTGCTGGAGCGAAGAGTGCGCCCGGGAACTACGCGCCCCCTTGGATCGCTGCGATGCGTTGATTTTAGGCCCAGGGCTCGGTCGTTCTCCAGAAACAGCCGCTTTCTGCCGTTCTGTTCTGCGACTCGATCTGCCGCCTCTGGTCGGCGACGCGGATTTCCTGTTTGCCTTGTCCCGAAACCCTGATCTCTTCGCCCTGCTGCCGGAACATGCCGTCCTTACGCCGCATCCCGGAGAAATGGCCGCGTTGACGGGACTTTCCATTGCCCAGGTGCAGGAGAATCGAATAGAGGTGGCCCGGGAGCACGCCGTAAAATGGAGCGTCGTTTTGGTGCTCAAGGGAGCAGGAACGGTCATTGCTTCCCGGGATGGGGACGTGTATGTATCACCGTTTGCCTGCGCCAACCTGGCCGTGGGCGGTTCCGGGGACGTGCTCTGCGGCGTGGTGGGCGCATTGATGGCCGCCGGACATGAACCGCTCACCGCGGCGAATATCGCGGTATTTTGGCATGGCTTGGCCGGAAAGGCACTGGAGGCACGTTTCCCGGCCCGAGGCAATCTGGCCCGGGAAATTGCGGACATGCTGCCCCATGTGATGAGCCGGTGACATCCACTCACGGTTCGACCAGTCGCAAAATCACATCCTCCTAAAGATCGGATTTCGAATAAAAGGAGCCTTGAAATATGCAGGTTGTCAAAAACATCATGACCAGGGACGTGGTCACCGTGACCCCGGACACGGACATCAACACCGCGGCCGCGATTATGCTGGAAAAGGACTTCAATGGGCTGCCCGTGCTGGACGACCAGGGCGCACTGGTGGGAGTCCTGTGCCAGAGCGATCTTGTGGTCCAGCAACGGGAGTTTCCTCTGCCCTCCTTTTTCACCTTGCTGGGCGGGTTCGTCGCCCTCACCTCCCTGGAGAAGCTCCAGCGCGCCGTGGACAAGATGGCCGCCACAAAGGTCAGCCAAGCCATGACTCTCGACCCGGTCAGCGTCACGCCGGACACTCCGGTGAACAAGGTGGCTGACTTGATGGTGGATAAAAAATTTCACACCGTACCTGTACTGGAAAACAACAAGCTTGTTGGCGTCGTTGGCAAGAAAGACATTCTCCGGCTGCTGGCCAGCGCAGGACAAGCGGACGAGAAATAACCGGAACATAGCATGCTTCCCCTGATCCGTTCCGGATGAGTCGGCGCCAAGACATTATAAAAGCGCCGCATGTTCAAACAGCCTCGCCTGTTCAATTACGTCACAACCGTGAAGCATTCAGGAGCCTTTTCAGGACGAAACCTGAGCGGACCATGCAGCCCCTCCCCTCTTCCCTCCATTTTTTTTTGCAAGACCATGACGCGACCATTGCTCTGGGTGCGTTTCTGGCCGACGTGATGCTGGCTGAGCAATTCTTTCCGGCATTGCTGCTGGACGGAGAACTGGGAGCGGGAAAGACGACTTTCGTGCGCGGCTTGGTGCACGCTTTGCCGGGAGGCGATCAGGCCGAGGTGGCCAGCCCCAGTTTCAACTATCTGAACAACTACCCGACGACTCCAGAGACGTTTCACTTCGATTTCTACCGGCTCCGGGACTTCGGCCCCGACGACGATCTCCTGGACGCTCTTCACGACCCATCGAAGCTCGTGATCGTCGAATGGGCCGCCTACTGCCCTTCGCGTCATCTTCCCACGGATCACTTGGCAATGCGTTTCACCCCGGTTGCGGGGGGCCGCCGTGTGGATGTCGTGTTCAAGGGCAAGAACTCCGAAGGAATAATGGAGAGTTTTGACAAAACTCTTCCCTCAAATTTTCTTTATCACGATGCTATGCAAGGAGCATTTCCCTCATGCGGATCGTAGTCCAAAAATTTGGCGGCACTTCCGTAGCCAACCTGGAGTGCATGCGGAAGGTTATGGAAAAGAACAAGAAAATTCTGGACCAGGGCATCAAGCTGGTGGTCGTGCTTTCGGCCATGTCCGGGGAGACCAACCGTCTTCTGGGCCTGGCCAGACAGTGGAGCAAAAACCCCGATCCCTGGGAAACCGACGCCCTTGTGGCCACCGGCGAACAGGTTTCCGTGGCCCTCTTCGCCATGCTGCTCAAGGACAACGGCATCCGGGCCAGGTCCCTGCTTGGTCACCAGGCCGAGATCCTCACGGACTGCTCCGCCGGCCGGGCGCGGATTCTGGGCATCAATTCCGAACGGATCATGGAATACCTGGAAAAACACGACGTGCTGGTGGTGGCCGGTTTTCAGGGCTGCGATATCCGCCAGCGCATCACCACCCTGGGCCGCGGTGGATCGGATACGTCCGCCGTGGCCATGGCCGCGGCCCTCAAGGCCGAGATGTGTGAAATTTTCACGGATGTGGACGGCGTGTACACCACCGATCCGAACATCTGCCCCAAGGCGCGCAAGATCCCCCGCATTACGTATGACGAGATGCTGGAGATGGCCAGCATGGGCGCCAAGGTGCTGCAGATCCGCTCCGTTCAATTCGCAAAAAAATATCAGGTTCCGGTGCATGTCCGCTCCACGTTTTCGGACGAACCGGGAACCATCGTCACCAAGGAGGAAGAAGGCATGGAAGAAGCAATGGTTTCCAGCATTGCCTACGACAAGGATCAGGCCAGGGTCACACTGATGGACGTGTACGACGAACCCGGAGTGGCGGCGAACATTTTCGCGCCCATCTCGGACGCTGACATTGTGGTGGACATGATTGTCCAGAACCCAAGCCGAGAAGGACGCACGGACATGACCTTCACCGTGCCCCGTGGCGATCTGGATCCGACCCTGAAAATTCTGGAGCGCATCAAGACGGAAATCGGCGCTCCGGCCGTGGTTCACGATGCCCATGTCAGCAAGGTCTCAATCATCGGCGTCGGCATGCGCAATCATTCAGGAGTGGCGGCCATGGCCTTTACTTCGTTGAAGAACGAAGGCATCAACATCCTGATGATCAGTACCTCGGAGATCAAAATTTCCATTCTCCTGGATGAAAAATACACGGAACTCGCGGTGCGTACATTGCACGAAACTTTCGGCCTGGACAGGTCCGACGCCACATAGTGAGCAATTATGACGCACATCAGCATTTATGACACCACGCTGCGGGACGGCACCCAGGCGGAAGACCTGCATCTTTCCACCGAAGACAAGGTCCGCATCGCCCAGAAACTCGATGATCTCGGCATTGCCTACATCGAAGGCGGGTGGCCCGTATCCAATCCCACGGACCAGCAATTTTTCAAGGAAATCAAGAACTACGACCTGAAGCATGCCCGGGTGACCTGTTTCGGCAGCACGCACAACCCCAAGCAGACCCCGGACAAGGACCCCAACCTGAAGTCGGTGATCCAGGCCAAAACGGACGTGATCACCCTGTTCGGCAAGACCTGGGACATTCACGTCAAGGAGGCCTTGCGGACCACACTGGAGCACAATCTGGAGATCATTTCCGGTTCTCTGGCCTTTGTCCGCCCCGAGGTGCGCGAACTGTTCTTCGATGCCGAACACTTTTTCGACGGCTTCAAGGCTCAGCCCGATTACGCCCTGCTCTGCCTGCGCAAGGCCTGGGAAGCCGGCGCGGACGTACTGGTGCTTTGCGACACCAACGGCGGCTGTCTTCCCCATGAAGTGGGCGAGATCGTGGCCCAGGTCCAGAAAGAGCTGCCCGGCGCCAAACTGGGTATCCATACCCACAACGACTCGGAAACCGCCGTGGCCAGTTCCCTGATCGCGGTGCGCAACGGCGCGGTCCAGGTTCAGGGCACCATGAACGGCTACGGCGAGCGCTGTGGCAATGCCAACCTCTGCTCCGTGATTCCCAACCTGCAACTGAAGATGGGCTGCACCTGCCTGCCCGAGGGTCACCTGGAGTTGCTGGCCTCCACATCCCACTTCGTTTCCGAAGTGGCCAACCTGAAGCCGTTTCTGCGCCAGCCGTTCGTGGGCAACTCGGCCTTTGCCCACAAGGGTGGCATCCACGTCAGCGCCGTGACCCGCAACCCCAGGACCTACGAGCACATCGAGCCGGAACTAGTGGGCAACAAGCAGCGGGTCCTGCTTTCGGATCTGGCCGGACGCAGCAACATCCTTTTCAAGGCCAAACAGTTCGGTTTTCACCTGGAAAAGGACGATCCGTTCGTCTCGGAACTGCTGGCCGAAATCAAGACCCGCGAAAGCAAGGGCTATGAATACGCCGCCGCCGAAGCTTCCTTCGAACTTCTTCTCAATCAGACCCTGGGCCGGATGCGCCGCTATTTCTCCCTGCTCAGCTTCCGGGTCATCGACGCCCGCCACGAAGACCAGGCCCAGCCCTGGGCTGAAGCCACGGTGATGATCAAGGTTGGCGGCGTGGTCGAGCACACGGCTGCCGCCGGGCACGGACCGGTCAACGCCCTGGACCATGCCCTGCGCAAGGCCCTGGAACGCTTCTACCCCAATCTCAAGGAAATGCGCCTCCTGGACTTCAAGGTCCGTGTCCTGTCCGCCCAGAACGGCAATTCCGGCACCGCGTCCAACGTCCGGGTGCTCATCGAGTCCGGCGACGCCCAGTCCCGCTGGATAACAGTAGGCGTGTCCCACAACATCATCGAAGCCAGCTGGCAGGCCCTGGAAGATTCCATGAACTACAAGCTGTTCAAGGACGATCAGCACAAACTGCAGCGGATCACAACGGACAAATAAACCCTGATCACGCTCTCCAACCGAGGTAAGGGCGTTACTCAGTCACCCGCGGCAACCTTGGGCGACCGCAAGGGAAGCTCCTCCAAGTCCGTGCTTGTGGCGATGGGATATGCGCCAGGACGACAGATCCCCGCGATTCCCGCTCACTCGAAGGGGCGCACCCTTGCGGTCGCCCTGGGATGGCCGCGATGCTACGGACCATCCGTATTTGAGCGTCCGCCCGCGCGGGTGACCCTCATCTGGCGCGCGTTATCGCTATCCATGATAGACTGCCCGAAATTTCGAGAAGCTACTATCAACCCCACTACTGTTTCTCTACCTTCCACCTCTGACCTTCCGACCTCTGACTTCCGACTTCTGTCCTCTGCATACCATCCTCTGTCTACTACCACTGTTTCTGTGCAAGGAGTTCGTTGAAAGGCACGGAGGGATGATCTGGGCCGAAAGCGCTCCCGGAAAAGAAAGCGTCTTTCGTTTTACCTTGCCTCTCGCGTAACGCATTTCGAAAGAGTCGCTACTCACCCTGAAATTCGGCTTTCAGTGCTGCCCGCCACCTGCTCGGTGCTGAGGCAGACACCTGATGATACGAAACGAACGCTTCAGACGGTTGAACTTGTGAGATCGCCGCACCCCAGTGCGGCACGTATCTACGCCGGAAAAAGCATATAGCACCGGGATGCTGATTCCAACACATCACCCATGTTCTGACTCTCCCGGATGAGACGTTGCGCACTGGGATGCGGTGCTCCCAAAGCCGCGGTGCAGACCAAGACGGACGCGGCTGAACATCAGGCGGTGTGAAATAATCATTGACCTAACGGCAATCCTTGAATTAAATTCACCATAATTGACCTGATTTAGACTGACACACAACCGCCGTTTGGTAGTGAGAGTGCGACATGATCACCAGTGAATTCTACGACAACTACCTGCAAGGCCTGCTGGCCGGAAACAGACAACACTGCAGCGGCATGGTGGAAGATCTGCTGGAGCGGAACATTCCCGTCCAGGACTTGTATCTCGACCTGTTCCAGCGCTCCATGTATGATGTGGGCAATTTGTGGGAAGAGAACAAGATTTCCGTGGCTGTGGAGCATTTGGCAACATCCGTCACGGAAAGCCTTCTGTCCCTGGTCTATCCGATTATCTTCTCCGCCGAGCACAACGGAAAAAAGGCGATCATTTCCTGTGTCGCCAATGAATACCATCAAATTGGCGGCAAGATGGTCGCGGACATTCTTGAACTGCACGGCTGGGACGGATACTTCCTGGGCGCGAACACGCCGGTGGACGCGCTGCTGAAAATGATTGCCGACAAGCAACCCGATCTGGTGGGATTGTCCTTGAGCATCTCCCACAACATGTCCAGCCTCCATGCAATCGTGGACAGAATTCGGACGGATTTCCCGGATCTTCCGGTGATTGTCGGCGGCCAGGCCTTCCGCTGGCAAGGAATGGACATAGAACGGCAGCACGACCGAGTGGAGCTCGTCTCGTCGCTGACCCATCTTCAAGACTATATCGCTGAGGCCTGATGGATGGCTGATATGCCCCTGGAACAGGCATTGGCGGATTTCATCTTTCAGGACGCCTCCATCATTATGATGGTCCTGGACAGGGAAGAACGCATTCTCAAGACCAATGCCTACACGGAAAACCTGGTGGGGCGACCTCTCGCCGGAATCCGTTTCACCGACCTGCTGGTTGACTTCACGAATTCCTTCTCGGTGCCGGAGGCGGTTAAATCCACCGATCCCCACCGGCTCAATCTGCCCTCCCACACGGGTCTGCCCCAGACCTTCTACTTCCACTTCAAGGAACAGGGAGACGAAGTCCTGGTTCTGGGCGAGCAGAACAGCCAGGAAGTAGAGCATCTGCAACAGAGCATGGTACGGTTGAACAACGACTTCACCAACCTGAACAGGCAACTGCAAAAATCCAATGCCGAACTGGCGAGACTCAACGATCTCAAAAACCAGCTCCTGGGCATGGCCGCCCACGACATGCGCAACCCCATCGGCGCGATCCTGAATCTGAGCTGCTTCTTGCTGGATGAAACCGGCCAGGAACTCAGCCCGGAACACTTGCAGTTCCTGACCCTGATTCATTCCTCCAGCCGGTTCATGCTCTCCCTGCTGGACGACCTGCTGGATTTTGCCAAAATCGAGGCCGGCAAGCTGGACCTGCACCTGCAACCCACGGATCTTATTGAACTGATCAGAAAAAACGTGGCGCTGAATCAGGTTCTGGCGGACAGAAAAAATATCCAAATCCACTTCCATCATTACGAGAAACTGCCGCCGGTTGTCATGGATGCCATGAAAATCGAGCAGGTCCTCAGCAACCTGATCTCCAACGCCATAAAATTCTCCGCTTCAGGAACAACGATCAAGGTCAATATATTGCAAAGCGGGGATCACGCCACGGTGTCCGTGACTGACCAGGGCCCAGGCATACCAGATGCGGAACTGCACAAGCTTTTCCAGCCCTTCTCCAAGACCAGCGTTCGCAGCACCGACGGTGAAAAATGCACAGGGCTGGGATTGGCCATCGTGCGCAAGATCATTCTCGGACATCTGGGCAAGATCTGGATCCGAAGCGAAGTGGGCAAAGGCTCGACCTTCTTCTTTTCCCTGCCGTTGCCGTAAGGCCTCCCTCCTCCACTGCTATTCCGAAAATTCAAGGTTGATGAGTGCCTTTTTTTGGGGCAGACTATCAGCTTTGATATGTGAATTGCGGAAACAGCCGCATCTGACGACCCCTGGGCCTCGCGGGCCTTGGTTACAGCGGAGGTACGGCATGGAGCTTTGGCAGGAACAACTGCAAGACTTTGTACATACTCTTGAGAGACTTAAACGGCATATCAACGTGACGGAACAGGAGGAACAGGCCATCACGGAAATGCCGACTCGCTGGGGCACGACCCCGTATTTTGCCGGACTGATGGACAGGGACGACCCGAATTGCCCGATTCGGCGACAGGTCGTTCCCAGCATCCAGGAACAGCAAAACAAGTACGGCATCCCCAATTATCTCATCTGGAAAGAAAACAGAAACACGGATGAAGTCCGGCCGGACTCCATTGCCAGGCAGTACACGGACCGGGTGGCTTTTACGGTCACAGACGTCTGCGCCAATTACTGCCGACACTGCTTCCGCAAGGAACTGGTGGTCGATCAGGAATTGAAGCTGCGATTCGATGTCGAGGAAGGTCTGGACTGGATCCGGGAACATCCTGAGGTGCGGGACGTCTTGATCACCGGAGGGGATCCGTTTCTGCTCTCCGACGATAAGCTGGACTATCTGATCCGCAAGCTGCGGGAAATGCCCCACCTGCAAATGATCCGCTTCGGCACCCGCACCCCCATTGTCCTTCCCCACCGCATTACCAATGGGTTGAGGAAGGTGCTCTCAGGACGGCATGACATTCCCATCTGGATCAACACCCAATGCAACCACCCTCGGGAAATCACGGATCTGACCGCACAGGGGATCTACGATCTTCTGACCTGCGGCGTGAACGTAGGCAACCAGGCTGTGCTGCTCAAGGGCATCAACGACGATGTCGAGACCTTCCGCGAACTGCATCAAAAGCTGCTGACCGTCCGGATACGACCGTATTATGTATTTTATTGCGAGCCCGCGCCGGGAATCGACCATTTCCGGACGCCCGTGGAAAAAGGCGCGGAATTGATCCGCGACGCCATTCGCGGCCATACCACCGGCCTGGCGCAACCCATGTACGTAATCGCCACGAGAATCGGCAAGATCCCCCTCATGCCCGACTACTACATCCAGGCCAAGAACGAAAAGGAATACACTCTGCGCAATTACCAGGGCAAGACAACCCCCTGGCCGACCATATCTGAGTAATCCCATCCCGGAGAAAGCAAATTGGCCACGATAGGCCGTTCCTTTCTTCGAAAATAAAACAAGGGCGCCCGCAAGGGGCGCCCCTATGTTTTTCAACTCTTTTCCCGTTTGCCCCCCTTGCGGGAGCCCGGTGAATCACCTCTCAAATCATCAGGTAATTTCCGAGTTCCCTCGGCGTGACATGGGTGCGGTGTTCCTCCCAGCTCGCGATTTTCAAGCACATGTAATGCTTGTAGATGCTTTCGCCCAGGAGCTTGCGTAAAAATTCGCTCCGCTCCGCCTCAACCAGGGCCTCGTACATGCTCCGGGGCAGGAATCGTTCATCCCAGACCCGACATTCCTGATAATTGCGGTACACGCATCCCATGTCCGGCGCACCGCACTCGATCCCTTCCCTGATCCCCTGGATTCCCATCTCGATCAGGGCGGCCATTTGCAGATAGACGTTTCCCGAAGGATCCGGGCTGCGCAGTTCCAGGCGCATGCTTTGCGCGTCCGTACAGTACGGCAGTCGCACCATCGAACTGCGGTTCTTGATCCCCCAGCCGACAACCATGGGAGCCTCCCGTTCCGCAACGTAGGCCTTGTAGGAGTTGTAGGTCGACGCCATGACGATCGAGGTCTGCCGAGCGTACTTCAGTATCCCCCCGATAAACTGTCGTGCCTGGCGACTCAGCATGTGCTCGTCGTCGGCATCGTAGAACAGATTCGCCCCATCCCCGTCCCACATGGAGATATGCATGTGAAATGCGCTGCGATTCTGGCCGTCGAAAGGCTTGGGCATCAAGGTCATGTACATGCCGTGTTCGGCGGCGACCCGTTCGGCGACATAGTTGAACAGGACCGTTCTGTCGGCGGCGGACAGGGCGTCGGTATGTTCAAGGTTTATCTCGTGCTGGGAAGCAGTTACCTCGTGATGCGTCTTTTCATGGCGGATTCCGCATCGTTTGAGGGTTCGAATAATCTCGTTGCGAACTTCGCCGCCCTTGTCATGCGGGTCCGAATGAAAATATCCCGCCTTGTCGGAATGAATGTTCTTCGAGAAATCATCGCTTTTCAGAAGAAAAAACTCATGCTCCGGGGCAACCTGAAACCGCACTCCGAACTCTTGTTCCGCCTTTTCCAGCGTGCGCTCCAGGACGGCCCGGGGATCGGAGTGCGCACGCCCACCCAGAAGATTCATGATCTTGGCGATGCAAAAGCCGATTCGCTCATTGGCGAATTCAAGAACGCGGTAACTCTCCGGAACCGGGAGAAGCAGCCGGTCACTATCGTCCACCGTGGTGATGCCGGCGATGGAACTGCCGTCGAATCCCACGCCTTTGTCGATGATCCGCTCCATGTATTCCGGGTTGATGATCAACGTCCTGAGCCGACCATTGAGATCAGTAAAAAAGATCTTGATGAATTCAACATCAGTGTACCTCTCACCTGAATTCGCGATGACAATTGAATCTTCCTGGTTCACGCTCCCCTCCTGAGACGATTGTGATCTATGTTTGCAAATGGTGTTCTCTTATTGAACGAAACTTTGTAATTATTCAGCAAATTCTGATCATAAGTCGAAAAATGGTCCGGCTTGCCTTGATTTTGCGGACTCGCATATTTGACTGAGCCAGGATTCATTCATCGACCATTGCCAAGAGCGTTGGGCTGCAATCATAGCAAAATACCGATCAAACCACGCCGAGCAATCTACCTTGCCAAGCCGAAACGACATGGTCTGAGCGCCTGGATCAATACTGACCAGCTGTATTCGATGCTGTCAATGTTTACGCTGAATTTTTTGGAACTGAGGGAATTGACGAGGGAAGCGCTGGAATCCTTCAGGTATGCAGTCAAATTGCGTGGAGAAACTTCTGCGGCACTACCCGGCAGTACGTATTCTCATTACCATCGCCTTTATTGCCAATCATGGCAAAAACGTCCTGCTCCAGGACGCTGGGGGTATATCGACAAGCCCTACCAACTGCGGGATCTGACGCCCAAAACCTGAGAGATCCTGGATGCGAACTGAGAGAATTATTGGAGAACCGGATCGTCCCGCGATTCGATCATCAACCAATTTCGCCAGCCGTTTCCCAACTCACGACTTATTCTTTCTAGACCTGACTCTCTGGACCGAAACCATGGCATCCAGATCAAACTTGCTGATCTTGTAGCCCATCTGTCGCTGGCTCAGCCCAAGCTCCTTGGCCGCCCTGGCCTGGACCCAGCCATTGCGACCCAGAGCGGCAATGATTTCACGTTTTTCCATCTCTCGGAGCAGGGCCGGCTTATCCACGGCCTGAGCTGTCCCTGAAGCTGAAGGGCTGTCCGTCCGCGTTGACGGCCGGGAACCGAGAAAAGGTTCGATCAGCTCCGGCTGGATACGATCCTGCTCGCTGAGGATCACCAAACGCTCGATCAGGTTTTCCATCTCCCGAACGTTTCCTGGCCAGTCATGGGCCTTCAGCAGTTCAAGAGCGTCGATGGAAAAATGGATTTCCCGGTTATACTCCCGGCTGACCTTGCGCAGAAAGTGGATCAGCAGGCCTTCGATATCCTCCTTGCGCTCCCGGAGCGCGGGAGTATGGATCGGAAAAACGTTTAACCGGTAGAACAGATCCGGCCGAAAGGCCCCCTGGTTGGACAACGCCTCCAGATCCTTGTTCGTGGCGGCCAGAATACGCACATCCACCCTGCGGGTCTTGTTGCTGCCCAGGCGCTCGAATTCCTTCTCCTGGATAAACCGCAACAGCTTGGCCTGCAGTCCCAGGGGCAGCTCGCCGATTTCATCCAGAAAGATGCTCCCGTTGTCAGCTTCCTCGAATTTGCCGGGCTTGGCGGCCATGGCCCCGGTGAACGCCCCTTTCTCAAAGCCGAACAGTTCCGATTCAAGCAGGTTTTCCGGAATCGAGGCGCAGTTGACCTTGATGAACGGAAACTTTTTGCGCTCCGAAAGATCATGGATGATCCGGCCGATCAACGTCTTTCCGGTCCCGGATTCTCCCTGCAGCAGGACAGTGGCCTTGGTCGGCGCGACCCGCTGAATTTGCCGCTGAACTTCCTGCATGGCCGAGCTGCGTCCGACAATATAGGGACCGTCCGTCCCCTTGGAGACCTTGTACCGCAGCGAGGCGTTCTCCGCCCGCAGGTTCTGGAACTGCTCGTTCAGGCTGACGAACTGGGCAATGAGCACGGCCACGACCTGCAAAAACTCGATGTCTTCCTGGGTGGAGACATGGTCTCCAAACAGCCGGTCCACGTTCAAGACGCCGATGGGAATACCCTGGAGGGTGATGGGCACGCCGATGAAGGTCAGGTGCTGTTTTTCCAGGGTCCTGGACTGGGTTTTGTTCAGGAACAGGGGTTCTTTGCGAATATCCGGGACGGCATACGGCTTGCCCGTCTGGAATATCCGTCCAGTGACCCCCTCGTCCAAACGATAGACTCCGCGCCGCATTTCTTCCGGCGTCAGCCCATGGGACGCGGTAATGAAGAGCATCCCGGTCTTGCGGTCCAGGAGCGTCACGGTTGCCCGTTTCATGCTCAAGTTGTCCGACATGATGCGCAAAACTTCCAACAAGATGTTTTCCAGATCCGGCAGATGGGCGATTATCTCACAGATGCTGGAAAGGACATGCAGTTTGAGATCTCTGGTGTCTGGGTTCATGTCCTGCTTAACGCAAGAACTATTCCATTTATGTATATCTATTAAATACATTATTTTTAAAAGTTAATTATTATCTTGTTCATCACATCCTGAGATCTCTCCGACAAAATGAGCAAAACAAAAAATAATATTTACCAATTTGTTAAACATCCGCCTTTGCTCTATAGCGAAATTTATTTTTCATCGTCCAGGCAAAGCCCCGGGAACACGGGGCTCCGTACCCGCTCTTCAAGAACTGCGAGTGCAGAGCCTCGCGTTCCCAGCAAAGGCCGCCCATTACCCTCGAAACGTTCTTCGATACGTTCGAATCCGTGTTTTTCCGTGTTCCGAGGGCTGCCCTGGCCTTTCGTAGGGAAATCGAAGTTTCGCTGTAGTGTTAGTTGATGATGATTGTGAACTGACCATCTTGATGTTCATTCCTTGAAGAAGCCAGCAACAGGAGTTCCTCATCCCGCAGCGGCCTGGCGAGCTGACCGGAGAGAGTCCGGACATGGTTGCCAAGTTCCTCGACATCCCGGCGCGGCAGGATGATGCCGAGCCGACGGATTGCCGCGGACACTGCCGCGGTACCGGATTTCATTCCCACGGCTGTTTTCCGATGAGCCCCGATGCCCTCAGGTGCAAAAGGCTCAAACAGTGCAGGGTCCGCGGCCAAGCCATGCAGATGCAGGCCGGATTCGCAGGCGAAAATGTCCTGCCCCAGGAGGACCTTGTTGCGGGCAATGGGAATACGGGCTGCTTCGCCGACCATTCGGGCGAGGTTGAGGATTTCAAATTGATCATACCCGGCCCTCCCCCGAACATTGAGGTGAGCGCTGACTTCTTCCAGGGCCGCGATTCCGGCACGCTCCCCGATGCCCAGAGCCGAAACGTCCACGCAGTGCGCTCCGGCGGCCAATGCGGTGATCGCGTTGGCCGTGGCCATTCCAAAATCATTATGGCCGTGAAAGCCCACCTCCAGCCTAGTCCGGTCAACGAACAGTCCCACCAACTCCGCCGTTTCCAGAGGCATGAGCAGACCAACGGTATCCGAAAGACGGACCCTGTGGCCTCCACATTCCTGCACCACTTTTGCCGCTTCCAGGGCAAACTCTCGATCAGCCCGGGAAACGTCTTCCAGGCCGATGCTCAGAAATTCGAACGGCAAGGAGACCGACTCCTCAAGGACTCGCTGCAGACGATCCAGAAGTCCGGCCCGGTCCAGGCTCAGCCGCTTTTCAATATGCGCATCCGACACCGGAACGCCGAAATGAACTCTCCGCACGCCCTGCTCGGCCAAAGCCCGCAGGTCTCTGGAGCGCAGCGGCGACCAGACCGTCAAGGACGTCCGTTCGTCAGGATCAATCCGACGCGCATGACGAAGCAACTCCGGCAGCCCCTCCTGACCGACCCAGCCGATTTCGACTTCATCCACCCGGGCCCGCACAAGTCCTGTCAGGATGCGCCGGCGCAACTCTTCCGTGAAGTATACTCCGAACATCTGCGCTCCCTCGCGCAAGGTGCTGTCGATAAGCATTTTTCCTTCCTTTATTCCAATTGGCATTGTTATCAGGAATGAAATCGCAATCGAAATCGATATCGAAATCGTAATCGTATTGCGAGTTTCGTTATCTATTTGTTTCTTCGATTACGATTTCGATTGCGATTGCGATTTTGATTTCGACCAGGAGCATGCGCTGGCTATTCGTGAATTGAACGAAAATTTGAATTTTTATTCGCAGATTACCTAGTGTGATCTGCGGACAGTCCTTGCACAGTTGAAGCATCTTCAGTGCCAACTGAGACTCGGTTGAGACTCCATGGCGCCAGGAGCTGCTTTCGGCCCGCCCGTGAAGCGCCGGTGAAGCCAAATCTCCCAGCGCGAAAATCATCTTCTGCCTTTTCCGCCCCCCCCGCCCCTGACAACCATACATTCCTTTTTGCACCATCATACAAATTTGTCATTCATTCTTGTCGTGTCCTCGCAAAGAATAAACACCCCTCAAACCTGGCCAAAGAAGTCATTTAATTATTTATAATTATAAACAATAACTTGAATTTTCAAACGTGATTTCAACAGTGGCACGCTCCTTGCCCTACGCCTTCCATCTCAACACTTCAATTCGGGAGGAACGCATGCGCAAGGTTGCCATTTATGGAAAGGGCGGAATCGGAAAATCCACGACAACACAGAATACCGTCGCCGCTCTCGCTGAAATGGGACGCAAGGTGATGATCGTGGGATGCGATCCCAAGGCGGACTCCACACGGTTGCTGCTGCACGGTCTGCATCAGCGTACGGTCTTGGACACCCTACGTGAAGAAGGCGAGGACGTGGAGCTGGAAGATGTTCTCCTTGGAGGATTCGGTGGGACCCTCTGCACGGAGTCCGGAGGTCCCGAGCCCGGTGTCGGCTGCGCCGGCCGGGGCATTATCACCAGCATCAATTTGCTGGAGCAGCTTGGCGCGTACAAGGAAGACAAGAACCTGGACTACGTTTTTTACGACGTTCTGGGCGACGTGGTCTGCGGCGGTTTCGCAATGCCCATTCGCGAGGGCAAGGCTCAGGAGATCTACATCGTCGTATCGGGGGAAATGATGGCCATGTACGCGGCCAACAACATCTGCAAGGGCATCGTCAAATTCGCCGAGGCAGGTGGCGTGCGGTTGGGTGGACTGATCTGCAACAGCCGTAATGTGGACAATGAGCGGGAAATGATCGTGCAGCTGGCCAAGCGGTTGGGATCCCAGATGATCCACTTCGTGCCCAGGGACAACATGGTGCAGCGGGCCGAAATCAACCGCAAGACGGTCATCGACTTCGATCCTAAGCATTCCCAGGCCGATGAATATCGAACCCTGGCCAAGAAGGTCGACGGCAACGACATGTTCGTGGTCCCCAAACCCCTGGAGATCGATGAACTGGAAAAGCTGCTCATCGATTACGGAATCGCCAATTAACAAGCGATTTCTGGGCGAACTGCAAGTCGAACAACACGCAATTCAAAGGAGAACCAACGATGTTGATCATGGTCAGGGCGATAGTGCGGCCCGAAAAGGCGGATGGTGTTTTGAAGGCGCTGATGGATGCCGGGTATCCGGCGGTGACGAAGTTTTCAGTGGCCGGTCGCGGCAAGCAGCGCGGCATCAAGATCGGGGAGATCACCTACGACGAGATTCCCAAGGTGCTGCTGTTGAGCGTGGTGGGTGAGAACGACAAGGATTTCGTGGTCAAGACGATCATGGAAGCCGCCCGCTCCGGTGATAAGGGCGCCTTCGGCGACGGCAAGATTTTTCTCAGCCCGGTGGAGGAAATGTACACCATCAGTTCCGGAATCAAGGAGACCGAAGGGGCGAACCTGAAGGGGGTCGGGGTATGAAGGAAATAACCGCGGTCATCCGGATGAACATGGTCAACAAGACCAAGGAAGCCCTGGCCGAGGCGGGCGTTCCGGCATTCTTCGCCCTGGAGGCCCAGGGCCGGGGCAAGGGGCTGATCAACTCGGCACTGCTCCAGGGAGCGGCCAAGGGCTACGAAGAGGCCGCCGAGTTGTTGGGCGAAAAAGGCAGGCTGTATCCCAAGCGCGTCTTTACCGTCGTGGTTGAAGACACCCAGGTGGAAGACGTGGTGACGACGATCATGGAAGTGAACAGGACCGGCAAGCCCGGTGACGGAAAAATATTCGTCGCTCCGGTGTTCGACTCGGTCCGGGTCCGCACCGGTGAGCGAGGCGCAAAATCCATCGACTAAAGTCGGCCAAGCTGGAGGAAGCATGAGCACCATTACAAAGAAGAAAAAAGTCGTTCAGATGGATCCCGCCGATCTGGTGCAGGATCTGTTGAAAAAATATCCGACCAAGGTGGCCAGGAAGCGGGCCAAACAGATCATGGTCAAGGAAGCGGAAGGCGCGTCCACTCCGGAAATGGGCGCCAACGTCCGCACCATTCCCGGCATCATCACCATGCGCGGCTGCACCTACGCCGGTTGCAAGGGCGTCATTCTCGGCCCGACCCGGGACATCGTGAACATCACCCATGGCCCCATCGGCTGCGGGTTCTACTCCTGGTTGACCCGGCGCAATCAGACCCACACCGAAACGGATGCCGATGAAAACTTCATGCCCTACGCCTTTTCCACGGACATGAACGAGAACGACATCGTCTTCGGCGGGGAAAAGAAGCTTAAGCAGGCCATCAAGGAAGCCTACGAGCTGTTCCATCCCAAGGCCATCGCCATCTTCTCCACCTGCCCCGTGGGCCTGATCGGCGACGATGTGCACGCCGTGGCCAGGGAAATGAAGGAGGAACTGGGCATCAACGTCTTCGGGTTCAGCTGCGAAGGGTACAAGGGCGTCAGCCAGTCCGCGGGCCACCACATCGCCAACAACCAGATCTTCAAGCACGTGGTCGGTACCAAGGAAGAAATCAAGGTCGGCGAGTTCAAGATCAACCTGCTGGGCGAATACAACATCGGCGGAGACGGCTTCGAGATCGACCGGATCATGGACAAGTGCGGGATCACCGTGGTCTCCACCTTCAGCGGCAACTCCACCTACGACCAGTTCGCCACGTCCCACACCGCGGACCTGAACACGGTCATGTGCCACCGCTCCATCAACTACGTGGCCGAGATGATGGAGAGCAAGTACGGGATTCCCTGGATCAAGGTGAATTTCATCGGCGCCGAGGCCACGGCCAAATCCCTGCGCAAGATCGCCCAGTATTTCGATTCGCCAAAGCTGACCGAGCGCGTGGAAGCCGTGATCGCCGAGGAAATGCCGGAGGTGAGGCAGGTCATGGACGATGTCCGCTCCCGAACCGAAGGCAAGACGGCCATGCTCTTCGTGGGCGGTTCCCGTGCCCACCACTACCAGGAGTTGTTCAACGAAATCGGGATGCGGACCATTTCCGCGGGCTACGAGTTCGCCCACCGCGACGACTACGAGGGCCGGCACGTCATACCGGACATCAAGATCGACGCGGACAGCCGGAACATCGAGGAGCTGGAAGTCGAGCCGTGCACCAAAGACTACAATCCGCGCAAGACCGATGAAGAGCTGAAAAAGCTCGATGAAGAGGGATTCAAGTTCAAGGAATACGCCGGAATGATCCCGGACATGGAGAACAAGTCCCTGGTGATCGACGACCTGAACCAGTACGAGGCTGAGAAGCTGATCGAAATCATGAAACCGGACATCTTCTGCGCCGGGATCAAGGAAAAGTATTCCGTCCAGAAGCTGGGCATCCCGCTGAAACAGCTCCACAACTACGACATCGGCGGACCGTATGCCGGATTCAAGGGCGCGGTGAACTTCTACCATGACATCGACCGCATGGTGAACAGCAAAGTCTGGTCCTACCTCAAGGCGCCCTGGCAGGAAAAGCCGGAACTGTCCGCGACGTATGTTTGGGAGTGATGGAGGTCGGAGGTCAGAGGTCAGAGGGTCAGAGGTAAGGGGTAAGGGATCGGGATTCGGAAGTTTGGAATTCAGAAGTTGGATTTGGGAGTTGGAGAATCAAACATTTGTTATCCGTGGCATGACAGCGAAAGGATAAAGAGAGGAATACTATGACGCTGCTTCGACATACGCCGACTGAAATCAAGGAGCGCTCCGCGCTGTCCATCAATCCGGCCAAGACCTGCCAGCCGGTGGGGGCCATGTACGCGGCCCTGGGGGTTCACGGCTGCCTGCCCCACAGTCACGGTTCCCAGGGTTGCTGCGCCTATCATCGCAGCGCCCTGACCCGGCACTACAGGGAGCCGGTTTCCGCGGCCACAAGCTCGTTCACGGAAGGTGCTTCCGTCTTCGGCGGCCAGGCCAATCTGCTCCAGGCCATCAACAATATTTTCACGGTGTACGAGCCGGACGTGATCGCCGTGCACACCACCTGCCTGTCCGAGACCATCGGGGACGACGTGCCGCAGATTACGGAAAAAGCCCGCCAGGAAGGCAAGATTCCCGAAGGCAAACATGTCGTCAGCGCCGCCACCCCCAGTTATGTGGGTTCTCATGTCACGGGCTTCTCGAACATGGTCAAGGGAATCCTGAAAGGCTTTGCCGTCAAGACCGGCAAGAAAAACGGCAAGGTGAACATCATTCCCGGCTTCGTGGAGCCTTCGGATATGGAGGAAGTCAAACGACTGGCCGGCGCCATGGGGGTCAAGACCATCGTTGTTCCGGACACCTCGGGAGTGCTCAACGGCCCTCTGACCGGCGAATACAAAATGTTTCCCGAGGGCGGCACGACCACCGAGAAATTGCGTTCCACCGGGGACTCCGTGGGCACCCTGGCTCTGGGTGAATGGGCTTCCGCTGACGGGGCCAAATTCCTGGACACCGAATTCAAGGTGCCCTGCAAAATCCTGGACCTGCCCATCGGTTTGAAGGCCACGGACCGGTTCATCGACGCCCTGCGCCTGATTTCCGGTCGCCACGTCACGGACTTGATCACCCACGAACGAGGCCAGCTGGTGGATATGATCTCGGACATGCACCAGTACTTCTATCACAAGAAGGTGGCCCTGACGGGGGACCCGGACCAGATCATCGCCCTGACCGAATTCCTGACCTCCATCGACATGTGCCCGGTGCACATCGTCACGGGCACGCCGGGCAAGAAGTTCGAGGCCCGAATCAAAGAAATTACGGCCGACAGCCCGTTTCCGGTCAACGTCAAGGCCCACGGCGACATGTTCCTGCTGCACCAGTGGATCAAGAACGATCCGGTGGATCTGCTCATCGGCAACACCTACTGCAAGTACATTGCCCGGGACGAGGACATCCCGCTGATCCGCCACGGATTCCCGATCCTGGACCGGGTGGGTCATCAGTACTTTCCCACGGTTGGCTACAAGGGCGGCCTGCGGCTGCTGGAAAAGATCCTGGACGCCCTGCTGACCCGCATCGACCGGGATGCCGACGAGGAAAAATTTGAACTGGCATTCTAACAATTACGTGATCGGCAGGGGCAACCCTTGCGGGGTGCCCCCCGTATCTGATTTCGCATATATCGTGATAAAGGAGCAAAATTGTGGAAAAACCGAAACATCACCTGTTCGTCTGCGCCAGTTTCCGGACCAAGGGCGAACCCAAGGGCGTCTGCCACAAAAGCACCATCGACCTGCTGCCCTATATCGATGAGGAAATCCTGGACCGCAACCTGGACGTACTGGTGACCAGCACTGGCTGCCTGAAGCAGTGCGAAAACGGACCGGTCATGGTTGTCTATCCGGAAGGATGGTGGTTCGGCAAAATCGACAGTGAAGATGCCGTGGACGCTGTTCTGGACGGCCTGGAAGAAGGCCGGCCGGCGGAAGAATACCTGCTGTAGCCGGAAACTTGCCCGGAGAATCGATATCATGACCAGCCCCGTGACGATCAGAACCGCAATCCCTGGAGACATTCCGGAAATGGTCGCGTTGCTGGGAGAATTGTTCGCCATTGAAGCCGACTTTCGGCCCGACCCCGCCCTGCAGCATCAGGGGCTCGCCCTGATGCTGCGGGATCCGGTCTCACGCCGCATTCTCGTGGCCGTGGAGGACGGCAAGGTCATCGGCATGTGCTCGCTGCAGATTCTCGTCTCCACGGCCCAGGGCGGTCAGGTGGGATTGGTGGAGGACGTGGTGGTGGCTGCCCCATGGCGAGGGCGCGGCATCGGGGCCATGCTGATGCGGGCCCTGGAAGAATCTGCCGCGGAAATAGGGCTTTCGCGCCTGCAACTCCTGGCGGACGCGGACAATGTCCCGGCCTTGAATTTCTACCGGCTCAGGGGCTGGAACTCAACGAAGCTGATCTGCCTGCGCAAAGAAGGCGACCCATCCTGAACCGATTATAGGGTAAAACCATGGAACCCGTGATCTTCGAAGAACGAAAAGAACAGATCCATCGCAAGGGAACGGAACCGTTTTCCATTTCCTGCAACAAGAGCAGTCTGGCCGGAGCCGTGAGCCAGAGAGCGTGCGTGTTCTGCGGATCCCGGGTCGTGCTCTATCCCATTGCCGACGCCCTGCATCTGGTGCACGGGCCCATCGGCTGCGCGGTCTATACCTGGGACATTCGCGGCGCCCTGTCTTCGGGGCCCGAGTTGCACCGGCTCAGCTTTTCCACGGACCTCCGGGAAAAGGACGTCATCTTCGGCGGCGAAAAAAAATTATATCAGGCCCTGATCGAGCTGATCGACCTGCACAAGCCCAATGCGGCGTTTGTCTACTCCACCTGCATCGTGGGCATCATCGGCGACGATCTCAAGGCCGTGTGCAAGAAGGTGGAGGCGGAAACGGGAATTCCGATCATTCCCGTGCAGTCCGAGGGATTCAAGGGCAACAAGCGCGAGGGCTACCTGGCTGCCTGCGAGGCCATGTTCCGGCTGGTGGGAACCGGCGACGCATCGGACATCTCCCCCTTGAGCGTCAACATCCTCGGCGACTTCAACCTGGCCGGCGAGATCTGGATCATTCAGGACTACCTGAAGCGAATGGGCGTCGAGGTGGTGGCCAACATCACCGGGGACGGCCGGGTGGCCGATGTCCGCCGGGCGCACGGCGCCGCCTTGAACCTGGTCCAGTGTTCCGGCGCAACCATGGATCTGGCCAGGATGATGAAGGAGAAATACGGCATCCCGTCCCTGCGGGTCTCCTATTTCGGCATCGAGGACATGTCCGACGCCCTGTACGATGTGGCCAAGTTCTTCGCGGACAAGGACCCGGAAATCATGGCCCGGACAAGTGAACTGGTCCGTGAGGAACTGAGCGCGCTGTATCCGCGCCTGCAGGAATTCCGCAAGGACCTGGAGGGCAAGAAAGCGGCCATTTACGTCGGTGGAGCGTTCAAGGCCTTTTCGTTGATCAAATCCTTCCGCCATCTGGGCATGCAGGTGGTCATGGTCGGCTCCCAGACCGGGACCGAGGAGGATTACCAGGAACTGGCCGAAATCACGGACGAAGGCACGATCATCGTGGACGACACCAATCCCCTGGAACTGTCGGCGTTCATCAAGGAAAAGGACGTGGACATCTTCGTGGGCGGCGTCAAGGAACGCCCCATCGCCTACAAGCTGGGAGTGGGGTTCTGCGACCACAACCACGAGCGCAAGGAAGCACTGGAGGGATTTCTGGGCATGTACAACTTTGCCAGAGAGGTCCACGCCACCGTGACCAGCCCGGTCTGGAAATTCACTCCCAGAAGGCTCAAGGCCCCCATCAGCACGGGAACCAGCAAAGAGGAATGCGCATCATGAAAACCACCGAATCGTTTGTCTCCACCACCAATGCCTGCAAGCTCTGCACTCCGCTGGGCGCGGCCGTGGCGTTCAAGGGCCTGGAAGGATGCGTCCCGTTTCTGCACGGTTCCCAGGGCTGCGCCACCTATATGCGGCGCTACATCATCAGCCATTTCCGCGAGCCCATGGACATCGCTTCCTCCAGTCTGGGCGAGAAGGACGCCGTGTACGGCGGCAAGGCGAACCTGATGCAGGGCATCCTGAACGTAATCCGGAAATATCATGCTCCGGCCGTGGGTATTGCCACAACCTGCCTGACCGAAACCATCGGCGACGACGTGCCGACAATACTCCACGAATTCAAGAAGGAATATCAGGCCGGGTGCAACGGCAGCATGCCCGCCCTGGTTCACGTCAGCACACCCTCCTATGGAGGATCGCACATGGAAGGATTTCATGCCACGGTGCGGGCCATGGTCGATCAGTTGGCCGAACCGAAAACGGACAGACATCCCTCGATCAACATTTTTTCCGGCTTCATCTCCCCGGAAGACATCCGCCATTTGCAGGACATCTTTCTGCATGCCGGACTGTCCGCGACGATTCTGCCGGATTATTCCGAAACCCTGGATGGCCCTGCCCTGGAGGACTACCAGAACATTCCCGGTGGCGGGACGCCTGTGGAAAGGGTTCGAAAAATGCCCGGCGCCGCGGCGAGCATCGAGTTCGGCAGGGCGATCAAACCAGAACTCAGTGCCGGACGTCTTCTGGAAGAAAAATACGGTGTCGCGCTGCACTCCCTGGGCCTGCCCATCGGACTGCGGGAAAGCGACGCCCTGTTCACCACCCTCGAGAAATTGTCCGGTTGCGCCACGCCCAGAAGGTATGCTCTGGAACGCGGCCGACTTCTGGACGCCATGGTGGACGGACACAAGTACATTGCCGGCAAAAAGGCCGTCGTCTACGGCGAGGAAGATCTGGTCGTCGGCCTGACCTCCTTTCTGAGCGAAATCGGCATCAAGCCGGTACTGGCGGCCTCCGGCGGCGAATCCGGGCTGCTGAAGAGCGCGGTGCATGCCGTGACCGCGGAATTTCCCGGTGAGCCGCCTCTGGTGCGCGACGGCGTCGATTTCTACCAGATCGTGGAGCAGGCCCAGTCCCTGGAACCGGATTTGGTAATCGGCAACAGCAAAGGCTACCGGGAACTGGCCAGAGCCCGAAACATCCCCCTGATCCGCGTGGGTTTCCCCATCCACGACCGCTTCGGCTCCCAGCGAATTTTGCATTTAGGATACCGGGGCGCACTCAACATCTACGACATGATCGTGAACGCGCTGATCGAGAAGAAACAGGACGATTCGCCGGTGGGATACGGATATATCTGAGACAAAATGGGACAGCATTTCGGAATTCAGGATCGCGTCATGGGATGTTTCTGACCCCTGGATTCTCAAAAAATAATAAGGATCAATCATGAGCGCTCCAGACACCGCAAAGCATCCATGCTTCAACGTCAAGGCCAAGGGCGAATGCGGCCGCGTGCACCTTCCCGTGGCGCCCAAATGCAACATCATGTGCAACTACTGCAACCGGAAATACGACTGCGTGAACGAATCACGTCCCGGCGTCACCTCCGGGGTGCTCAAGCCGCATCAGGCCCTGGAATATCTGACCCGCATCCTGGAGAAGGACCCGCGCATAACTGTTGTCGGCATTGCGGGGCCGGGCGATCCCTTTGCCAACCCCAAGGAAACGCTGAAAACACTCCGCCTGATCCGGGAGCGTTTTCCACAGATGCTGTTCTGCCTTTCCAGCAACGGCCTTGGTGTTTTGCCCTACCTGGATGATTTGAAAAAATACGGCGTCACCCACATGACCATCACCGTGAATGCGGTGGATCCGGAAATCGGCCGGAAATTCTATGCCTGGGTCAGGGACGGCAAGGTGCTCTATCGCGGCCTGGAAGCGGCCAAGGTAATGTGGGAACGCCAGCAGGCGGTCATCGCTGGACTCAAGGAACGGGGCATCATCGTCAAGGTGAATACCATTATCACACCCGGCATCAACGACCATCACGTGGAGGCCATCGCGGCCAAGATGCGCGATCTGGGCGTGGATCTGCTGAATTGCATGCCCCTCTTCCCTGCCGCGGAAACGATTTTCGAAGACATCCCCGAGCCGGGCAAGGAAGAAATCGAGCAGATTCGTACCAAGGCCGAAAAATACCTGCCCCAGATGCGGCACTGCAAACGCTGCCGGGCTGATGCCGTGGGGCTTCTGGACCAGGACAAGTCCGCCGAGTTCGCATCCTGCCTGAGCGCCTGCTCCAAGACCCTGCCGCCGATGCAGACCACGGACAGACCGTATGTCGCCGTGGCCTCCATGGAAGGAGTGCTCATCAACCAGCACCTGGGAGAGGCGTCTTCCTTTCAGATCTGGGCGGAGCAGAACGGCGCCTTCACCATGGTCGAGGTCCGCGAGGCTCCTCCCAAAGGCAGCGGAGCCAGGCGCTGGTACGACCTCGCGCGAACTCTCAAGGACTGCCGGTCCGTTCTGGTCTCGGGTGTCGGTGATACGCCCATGGCCATCCTCAGCGAGGAAGGCATAAACCCCCTGGAAATGAGCGGATTCATTCAGGAAGGACTGACGGCGGTCTACAAAGGCGGAAACGTCAACGCCTTCAAGCACCGCCGGGAAGGCAAAACCTGCAAGGCCATGGGCTGCACCGGCGACGGCGGCGGATGCGGATGAACCCTGCCGCCGGATAGCGCGTAACGATGTGTTGAGTTGACCTGCCATGCAAGCACGAATAAGGAGCGATCCACTACGGATCGCTCCTTTTTTTGCTGTTCGCTTCAAGGCTCATCCATTCAGAAACAGCATCAAAACGCTGGACAGAACAGGTATTCGGGTTTCCGGCTGATCGAAGAAATTGTTGACGTTCAAAATAAACCTGCATGGGAGGAACACGATGGCTGGAGACTGCTCTCAATGTTCGTTCAGGGCCAAGTACGACCGGAATCGGAAATCCTGGCTGGGACGATTCTGGCGGTGGCATATCAATTTCTGTCCGGGATGGAAGAAGTATTTTCTGGCTCTCCCGGATGATGAGCGGGAGCAGTTGGCCAAGAAATACGACTTCTGGAAATACCGGAGTTAATTGTAATTACTCAGCTCTTCCGAGAAATATTCGAACTGGATACCGGCCTTCGCCGGTATGACTGAATTGGGAAAGGCTTGCTCCGTTACGTCATTCCGGCGAAAGCCGGAATCCAGTACAGGTGACAATCACACCACATGTACTGAATAGTTACGGTTAATTTTTTAATTCATACGCTTATGGCGGGGTATCAGTAGATGAAAATTGCACGGATTGAACGCGCTCAGGGCTGTCTGTTAGGTCAGTTGTCCGGAGATGCTCTCGGCAGCCTAGTGGAATTCCAGTCATTGGAGCAAATTCGCAAAACCTATCCTGCTGGGGTACGTGACATGGCGGATGGCGGCACATTCAATACCATCGCGGGTCAACCCACGGATGATTCCGAGATGGCGCTGGGTTTGGCCAGGATGTTGATTTCTCACGGCACGTATGATGCTTCGGCCGCGAAACAGGTCTACGTTGATTGGCTGAACTCCAACCCGTTTGACTGCGGCACAACTATCCGTGCCGGCCTGGGAGGCCGTCCAAATTCGGACAGTCAAGCCAACGGGGCCATGATGCGGATAAGCCCTTTGGGCATCTTCGGCGCTGGATTCGAGTTGGATCAGGTGGCGGATTGGGCACGCCAGGATGCGGAACTGACCCACCCCCATCCCATCTGCCGGCAAGTCAACGCGCTGTTCGCCATGGCCATTGCCCAGGCCGTCAATACCGGCAGCGGATCCAAGGAACTGGTCGCCGACATGCTCGAATGGGCCCAGAACATGGACATGGACCCGATACTGTTTCGGGTGATCAAGGCATCCATCAACATGCCGCCACGGGACTACATCCGCCAGCAGGGCTGGGTCCTGATCGCTTTCGGCAATGCCCTGTGGCAACTGGTCAACGCTCCGACCCTGGAGGAAGCTGTGATCGATACCGTGTCCCGCGGCGGAGACACGGACACCAATGCCGCCATTTGCGGCGCCTTGCTGGGTGCTGTACATGGCCGAAAAGCTGTACCGGACAGATGGATAACGACCATCCTTGACTGCCGTCCGCAAGCCGGCAAACCAGGGGTTCACCAACCCCGCCCGGAAATGTACTGGCCGGTGGATGCATTGGAGATTGCCGAACAACTGCTGGAAATGAGCTGATTCAAGACAATTGAAGGGTACTTCGAAGTTGAATATAGCCACGAAGATTCTAATCATCATCAGTTCATTTCATGAACGTGCTCCAGGCTCGCGTCACGTGGCTCATGTGGCGCAGTCAATAGGGGATTGCAGCTCAGAACCCACCCCGGATGAGCCGAGTTACAGATATATTCCCGCCAGTTCCCCCACCTCGTTTGCCACCATTACCCGCAGTTCATCTGGTTCCAATACTTCCGCATCGCCGCCCCAAGTAAGTACCCAACGGGCTATCTCCCAAAGTCCGGCAGTGGTCATTTCCAGCACGAGGGAGCCGTCCTCGTTTTCAACAATCCGCTGCTTCGCCGCCCATCTGCGTTCCTTGACGTAACGGGCTTGGTCCTTGCTGAATCGGATGCGGACAAACACGGCGTTGTCGCTGGTCACGCCAAAGGCTTGGGCCAAGCGCATTTGCGGATCGAAATCCTTTGGGTACTCGAATTCCTGGTCAGTAACTTTCAAATCCATGATCCGCTCCACGGCCAGAGTGATCACATCACCGTGTTTCGGGGTGCGGACATAGGCATACAGGCCGCCGGCATGCTCAAAAAAATGGAGGGGTTCGATCTTGAAATGGTTGACCCTGTCCTCGCTGAAGGCGTGGTATCGGACCAAGCAGATATTCTGGTGGAGCATGGCCTCGGACAGGTCGCCGATGATATCTTCCTTGGTCGAATAGTCCTTGCTGAACTTGCTCGTGAACACGAACAAGGTTTGAATCCGGCCCAGCTTCTCCGTCATCTCCTCGGGGAAACAATGCCTGAGCTTGACCATCAGGCCATCCAGGCGTTCGCCAAACCCGGCGCTCCGCGTGATGGAGGATTCGCTCAGGGCCATGTACAGGGCCAGCATCTCAGAGACGGTCATCCTCACGTCCGGGAGGGAGATGTTCGGCAGGCGCTGGACGTATCCCGGCTCCAACAACCAGCGCTGTTGCCGGGAACCTTGCGGTCGATCCGTATAAAGCGGGAAGCCGAGTTGTTCCAGTATACGGATCTCGCGGTACACACTGCTCCGTTTAACTCCTAGGCCTTCCTCAAGATCCTTGATGGTCGCCCCTTGCGCCCTGGCTACGAGATCCACGGCCCTGAGCAATTTGACAATCTGATGCATTCTGTCTGACATGCCTCACCTCGTAATACATTCGGAATTTGCGGATTGATTTTGAACCTGACCGCCATGCCATCGGTGTATTCTGCTTGATGGGTTCACTTCTCATGCTTTTGGGAAGGTGTGCCCGTGTTCGGGACTGTCGCGGTGTATTATCGGTGATCTTGTCGCGCCTGAACGGTTTGTTTATGGCCTGACCACCACAATCAACGCAAGAGGACGACACGCCATGACCCACCGTCTCTCCAAGTCAAAAATCATCTCCGGCATCCAATGTTTGAAACGGCTCTGGCTGGAGGTGCATCGCCCGGACCTTCTGGAGTACGACCCGTCGACCCAGGCCAGGATGACCACCGGCTGGAGAGTGGGCGAGATAGCATGTTCGATCTTGGCCCCAGGCGGAGTTCTTGTCGGCCTGGACCAGGGCTTCGGCCATGCCCTGGACATGACCAGCCAACACCTCGCCCTCTCCACCTTGCCGATCTACGAGGCCACCTTTGCCCATGACCGGATTCTGGTGCGTTCGGACATCGTCCTGCCCGCCCAAAACGGCCAGGACGGTCTGACGGTGATCGAGGTCAAGTCCTCCACCAAGGTCAAGGACTATCACTACCAGGACTGCGCCATTCAGTACCGGGTGCTGCGAGGGATCGGCCATGAGATTCGTGAAATGCGGGTGGCAGTGATCGACAATACCTTTGTCTATCCAGGCGGCGGGAACTACGCGGGACTGTTGCGGGTCGAGGACGTGACCGCCGAGATCAAGGAGATGCAGCCCCAGGTCGAGGAATGGATCGGTCAATGCCTAGTCGCGTTGCACGGGTCCATCCCCGACCTGGAAATGGGTGGTCAGTGCGATACGCCTTTCGGTTGTCCGTTCCAGGACTTCTGCACCCCCAATAACAGGCCGGAATATCCACTGAGCTGCCTGCCAAGACTCCGGGCCGGTCTGTCCACCCAACTCCTTGAGGAAGGACATGCGGACATTCGGGACATCCCACCCGGACGGCTGGAGAACACTACTCGGGAGCGGGTCCGCCGCGTGACCGTCTCCGGCCAGGAGGAATGGCTTCCCGGCACGTCCGCGATTCTCAACGCCCTTCCTTTCCCCTGGCACTTTCTGGACTTCGAAACCATGCAGTTCGCCGTTCCCATCTGGGTCGGCACGCGCCCCTACGAACAACTGCCCTTTCAATGGTCCTGCCATGTGCTGGATACATCCAGCACCGACCCTAACGCGCTACGGCACCTCGAATTCCTTGACCTAACTGGCCAACCGCCCATGCGCGGCTTCGCCGAATCCCTGCTGGCCGCCAGCGGAACGACCGGCACGATCTTCGTCTACGGCCATTTCGAGGCCATGATCATCCGAGGCCTGATCCGGCGCTTTCCCGACCTGGAGGCCCCCTTGCAAGCCCTGTTGGACCGGATCACGGACCTCCTGCCCATCATGCGGGAACACTACTACCATCCCCAAATGTTCGGAAGCTGGTCCCTCAAATCCATCCTGCCCTGCCTGGCCCCGGACCTGAGTTACGCCGAACTGACCGATGTCCAGCACGGAGGCCAAGCCCAGGATGCCTACCTGGAAGCCATCGCCCCGAAAACCACTCCGTCGCGCAGGGAGGAACTGCGCAAGGCGTTGGTGAAGTACTGCGCCCTGGATACGTTGGGCTTGGTGAGGATCGTGGAGGTGATGCGCGGGAAGGGTTGAGCCAAGCAGATACGAAATGCCGAGTTGCTGGACGTAGTCCTGCCTGTACTTTTTAACGTCCCTTGCGCGTAACATGTCTCACTGCTGGTACACACCGCCCGGCCAGGTCGCCATCCATACAATGGTCGCTTGCGCGTCATCGCGGAATTCCGTCAGCCCCTCTTCCAGGGCCAACAATTCCTGGAGACGACGTATTATCGTGTCGCGGTTCGCCCGGACCGCCTCATGACGAAGAAAAGCATGGCGCACCAGCGCATCGCGCAAATCCCGGTTCAGGTTCCGCATCAAAAAATCCGGACCTTCGCGGCGGATCATCATGGACAGAGCCCGCCGCTGCAACCAGAGGTCCAAACCGAGAAATCCCGGCGTCCGCGGCGAGACGGTCAGGGCCACCTCAGCTAAGAGATCCATACGGGTTCCGCGATACGCGAGATGATGCAGCGCAAAGAACAAGGCCGGAAACAGGAGCGCAAAGCGATTGATCTCCGAGACCGCAACGTCCTCCAAAGGATCAAGCACCCTGGTCTCGGCCCAACGCTGATCAGGACCATTTTCCTCCAATCCCTTTCCCTGTAACCACCAATCCCGATACTCCTCCAGCAGCCCGACACACTGCCCTCCCAGGTCAGGGCCATCGCAAAATGCCCGGCTGTCGGATTCGCTGAACAACAGATCCGGTCCATACAAAACAGCCCAATCAGGGTGCGGCAAAATCTCGACAAGGCGCTCCGGTTCAGGAAATTTCTTGGCCAGCATCCGCCGATAATCATGATAATATTTGACCAACGCGGCCCCTGTCAGCGTATTGCGATGCTTCGGCGTTGCCTGGCTCGGTAGCTCCCCGATCCCCTGACAGTGCAATACATACAGTACTTCGCTAAGAAGCTCTCGAGCCTCGGCGATCTGCGCTACATGCAACGGATAGCGACTCTCCTGGGCCATAATCCCCACAAAAATTCCGTCCAGCTCCTCTTCCTCCAACGGCCTGGAGTAAAGCACCTCCTCCTCGATCAAATTCAAAGCCGCCTTCTCCACGCAGTATCCGCACATTTGATCTCCCCTTAATGTTGTTGTTCCCGTCATGAAGAACACGGTGAAACTTCAGCAACAGAATCCATCTAGCAAAACCCTACTTTGCGGGAATCGCCATGGGCTTGCCTGGCTTGTGCTTCGCATTCCAGTGACTCTATCAGCATAGCATGGTTCAACTCGCTTTCCGGCAGAATCAGGGTTTGATCGCGAACCACTCGAAAGTCCCCGGGAGTTAACCTGGCAATGGTCCGAATCTGCTCGGTTTGGCTGTCGGTCAACAATTCGGCAACAAGATGGCCAAGCAGTTTATGATAGAACACGATATTGCCCGACGGGAGAAGGTAGTCGAACTCCACTTTGAACAAAAACCGCCGCAGTGCCGCCCTGTCCAGCCAGGAAAAATTGTTCGTGGTGCAGACCAGTATCCCTTTGTAGTGTTCCATCTGGGTCAAAAATTCGTTGACCATGCTGACTTCCCACGAGCGCTGCGCGTTGCCCCTGGAAGAGAGAAACGTATCCACCTCGTCGATGACCAGAATGCCCTGTTCTTCGGTCGCCTCCTGAAATGCCAAAGCAATGCGGCGTTCACTCATGCCCACATACGGATCAAGCAGGTCGCTTGCGCTTTTGACGACCAGCTTGCGGTTCAATTTCCATCCAAGATACTTGGCCATTTCGCTCTTTCCCGTCCCCGGAGGCCCATAAAACAAAGCCGAGATGCCAGCTGAAGGGCTCTTGGCCGCGGCCTTGGTCAACAGGTTCATCCGCCCCAGAAAGTCGGGTCCATTGGAGTTGTAATTCAGACCTTCCAGTGAATAATCCCGTTGCAACTCATTTGTTCGCGTTCGAGGTACGCCATTCTCCGCCAACAATTGATAGGCATCCAATGAACGACGCAGGGCGGCATGGAATTTTTCCTGGTTCTGTTCCCCGTGCAGTTCCTTGGCCTTTTGCACGGCTGTCGCCAGGATTCCGGCATTGAGGTCATATGTGTCGGCCAGGGCCTTGATCTGTCCAACGGTCAGCAGATTGCCCGCTTCGTGATGACGGAGCACGAATTTCCAGAGAATCATCCGTTTGGAACGATTGAATTTGGTAAAGCAGAGGCTGAAGGCAAAACGACGCTTGGTGGAATCGTCGATACAGTCAACCTCGTTGGTGATCCAAATTGCTCGTACGCCCGGCGTTTCAAGGAGCTGATTCAGCCATCCCTTGTCACGGACCTCGCCCCGGTCGAAAAAGGAGCGCCCGGCTTCCAACAAACCTTCCGACTCGTCCACGATCATCAACGAGCCATCTCCGGAATTCGTCACGTTCAGACATGCCTGAATGGCCTTTCGCAAACCCTGGGCGCTGTTATCCTCCTGATGCACGATTTCGTAAGCCGGGCAGTTCAGCTTTCCGGCGAGAGCACGGGCAAAGCTGGTTTTGCCGGTGCCCGGAGGGCCGTATAGCAGAATATGGGTTGAGGATTCACCCTTCGCAGCCAATAGTCCGAGTACATGGCGCACGGTTTCCGACGGCAACAGGTGATAGTTCAACGGCAGGTCGCTGGTCTCGGTTTTGCGGAAGTAGTTGACGTACAGTTGGTCGGCTCGCCCCTGCTGCAAAGTCTTCAACACGTCGTCGTCAAGGTCCAGGGAGTAGCCGTCCATGGTGACGATGCCCAGTTTGCCGAGTTGGCCTGAAAGGGCCTCGCGCAACTCCCAAGAGTTCACGTTCAGAGCGAAGGCCAAGTGTCGCCGCCCGGAATAGGTCTCGCACTCCAAATGATCCTCGTAGTAGGCGTTGAAGGGCTTACAAACGCGCAACAAAAACGCGAACATGACCAAGTCAGTTTCCAGGTCCGAAAGCCGGAACGTCTGCTGGATGGCCGCCATGTTCTGCCGCAACGGGCATTGGTCATATTCCTCGACGGCCAACAATTTTGCCAGCATATCCCGCGCCGCACTCCGAACCCTGGCCGCGGCACGTTGATTCAGCTTGGGCAATACTTCCTGGAGGGCGTCAATATCGTCGCTTGTCTCCACCGTGTCCGGCACCCCAAGCCAAGAATCATCAACAATTCGCTTATTGCCGGCCGGCATTCCAGCCGTGACATGCTCCAGCAATACCGACATCCCCTTCCCGCCCACAATCCAGAAAACCAGTTCCAGGCTGGCGGCCTCGAGTTTTTTCATTCCCGTCACTGTGCGCAGAAGATACTCAGCCGCTTTTTGCCTGGCGAAACGGTCGTCTGAATCCATCAAGAATTCAGGACTAATCACAGTTCTTTTGCGTGCTCGTCGCGGCATGTCGCCCTCCTCCCGTTTGAGTAATCACTATTGTTTTCATCAATGCCTTGGAACAAGAGGATTGCCATGGCAATAGGACGTTTCTGGTCACATTAAAATCTGGATTTGCGGGACACCGGATTCGCGGCTATCAAGAAGGCGCTCAGTAAGATCGTGGCCAGTGTTGACCATGGATTACTACAAAGTATTCGATTGAACTCACAGGACAAATGAACCGAGGTAAAGGGCCATGCGTGGAAGGAACATAACCCAAGTCGTCAAAGCAGTGGACCTGCTTTGCCAGCCTGAAGGGATCACCATCAACCAGATGGCCAAGGCCCTGGAAGTGGATCGTCGAAATGTCTACCGCGTTTTGGACGTGATTCAGGATTTGGGGTTCCCAATATATGACGAAGTCATTTTTGGCCGCCAAAAAACCTGGAAGATGGAACCTGACTATGCCCTGAAACTACCCAACATTACCCTGCCAGATGTCCGCCTGAACGTCGCTGAGGTCATCGCCCTGCACCTTCTCCGCGCTGAGTCTACCCTTTACGCGGGAACGGACATCGAGGCCCGGATTGATTCAGCCTTTGCAAAACTGTCCCAATTCGTACCCAATGGTTTGTATGGCCAACTCAAGAAACTGAATACGCTCTTTGTTTCCAATAAGAAGTTGACCAAGGACTATTCCGGCAAGGAGGACATTATTGATGCGTTGTCCGGGGCAATGCTCAGAACCAAGACCTGCATTGTAATTTACCATGCCTTTGTGGACGATCTGGACAAAACCTTTCGAATCGATCCGCTCCATTTCTTCGAAAGCAACGGCGGCCTGTACCTGTTCGTGCGGGTTCCCAAATATGGCGATATCCGCATTCTGGCCGTTGAACGTATCAACAGCATTGAAGAACTGGATAAAGTGTTCAATTATCCGGTCGACTTCAGCCCAGAAGAAAAGCTTTCCCAAGCATTCGGGATGGTATATGACGACCCCATTGACCTGGAGGTCGTCTTTTCTGCGTGTCAAGCCAAATACATCAAGGAACGGATTTTCTCGCCGGATCAGGAAATCCAAGAGCACCAGGACGGAAGCGTTACCCTGAAAATGAAAACATCAGGCTGGCATGACGTGAAGCGGTGGATTTTGGGATTTGGTTCAGAGGCGGTGGTGGTACGGCCGGTGGAGATGCGAGACGAGATTGTTGAGGAGTACAAAGTGGCACTGGAGAGAAACGTTTGTGTGTGAAGTATACATGCAATATTTTTGTGAGAGTTGAGGCCATTCATCAAATAAATATTACAATATGCAAAGCGCAACATATCCAGATAATGAAGAAAAACAGAACAAAGGCGTTGCCATCTATAATTGTTTGATATAGTCGCCTTTAGGTGCTCACATGTTAGAAATATCATACTGATTTTCATCAATTTTGATGTACCTAACTACGCCTTCAATTTCAGTTAACTTTGCTTGTTCTGGTGATGCACTTTTCATTAGTTCAGTAACTGGCTGAACAATTTTTTTTCTTATATCATCTATAGTATTAAGGCTGGTCAAAAAAAGACTGTAGGTCCATTCTTTATCCTGCCATAATGCTTTTTCAGGCGTCCAATCAAAAAGAATATTGTTTATTAATACTATGCTATCAGGTGACATCACTGGCTTAATTTTAGGCCCCATGTATAGCTCTTCATCGAAATAGACGGGGTGGTTCCATAAATTAATATGCACAAGAGGTTGTTCATTTTCCACAATCTCAGAGCACATCCCATCCCCTGCAAGACTTATCTGAACACCTAACCATCTGGCAGTAGTAGACCTGCCCTTTTTTATTTGCCCTAAGCCCAAGGAAAATGCATAACCAGTACAAACGAATTCAAGTTCATCGTATAGTTCGCTTAAGTTTTCGTTCCAAGACTCTACTATCTTACATACAGTGCTCAGCTTTGATGACATAGCATTATCAATTTCCAGCTGGATAAGTTTTGATAAGCTGTCTATTTCACGTCCTGCCTGTTCAATCATTTTTACGCTTTGATGGATAGAAATGCCGATGTTTTTCTGAGACATGATTTACACCTTGTTGTTAAAGAATATTTGATCATTTGCAGTAATCAATGCTGGCTCTGCCAAATAAGTCAAACCTCTAAAACCATTCCAAAATAAATGCTTTAATTCCTTGGTAGTGCTATTCAAAGGCATTTTAAAATCTTTGAATCCACGGAATGGTCGGATGCCAAGCTTATCAAGCAGGGCTACTACTTGGTTCATCCAGGGCATGAGCGGCTCGAAATTTCGATCATTTTTTCTGATTTTATCTTGAAGAATAGAAAGAATGTCGAACCAACTTATAGCCAATAACCTGCCTGACCAAACATCTCTGGCTCCGCTGGCTTTTAATGCTTCACTCGTTTCAGGGGCGATAAATAAGTGAATTGCTTTCTTACGTTCTTCCTCTGAAAGATATTCTGTCCACTGTCTATGCAATTGATCTTCGCCGCTCAATGGTGAACGCCATTTCATTTCAATTAACAACAAAAAATTTTCTTCGCTTGGCCACTTCAAATCTACGACAATGTCCGGTTCAATGGTTCTTCCTGTCAGAATATTTTTCCGAGATTTCCAAAATGCAATCTCCGCTTTTTCAGGTAAATTGGTAGGTACGTATGGGATTTTGAATTCAGACAACAAAGTACCCCAAAAAATCGCGGATAATTGACTAGACATTAACTCTAACGGCCCTAAGATCAAGGAGGTGAGTTCATCTTCCTCAGAAACTCTTTCTTTTTTCTCCCTATAACCAAGATATCGTTTGTAGAAACTCGACTTTCCCTGATTAATTGCCTGTAGCATCATCAAGCCTCCTGACTAATTGTTATAGGAATTCATTTTCAATAATTAACCGCTGCACTAAATTATTTACATTGTGTAATTATATTTCACAAAAATATACTTCTTTTCTTGTGTTGATGCATCATGCTGTATGAAAAAAATAGTGATCTGATTAATAACAGTCACACCTCAACCTCCACAACATATTTACCTACAGTATATTTAATATAGCTAACAATTGGCAGTGAATCACACCTACCCCAAACAGTTCTTATACGCTCAAGCTGGCCGTGTGAAATCCGAGGATTTTGAAAAGGCGCTTCAGGGACTCACCCCATGACAGACACCACTTTCGTGTCAAGGCCTGTCAGATCAGAGTCAGGCTTTTTGTACTTCAGTGGTGGGGTGCTGCCTGGAGAGTTCTGTAATGGCGGCGACTTCGGAAATGCCGGCAAAAACTGTCTCACCCGGATTTTCCAGCAGCATTGAGAAAAAAGGAATAGAATAAAAATTCTCGCTTCAGTATTATTGAAGACTTTCATGTATCCTGAGCATTTTCCAATACATTTCCTTATTATAGGAGCATCACGTATTAAAAGAAATACTCTTTTCTCTGATATTTTTCCCCATCTCTTCTATCAGGTAATCACTATTTAATCCGTATTGACTCGAAAAAAAAGGTATCACAAATAAAGTTGTATTTGTATTAATTTTTGACCAGTAGTAGCAAACTTTTCTTTCGCTGTCTTTGCTTTTTAAAATTCCATAGTTAATCATCATGTTATATTTTTCATAACCAGAAAAACATACAAAGAAGTCATTGAAGTATGAAAGTCCTGTCCCGATCACTATTTTTGGTTTATACTCATCTGTCAGTTTGGCGATATTAGGAAATCTATTCATATAACACCAAGTCTTGTAAATATTTTTATTTTCAAATCCAGTTGTTTCATTTAACTTATACTTTATCCATAATTCTTCACTAGTATTATTAAAAGGTATTGGATATAAATTAAGCTTAAATATTTCAGATCCATTTAACCCATCGATTGTTTTTATGTAGTTATTAATATCACCTGTTTCTATCACAGAGTATAATTTTGCAATATTCCTTCCGTAAGAGTATCTGAGAGATTCTTTCCAGGGATAATTATTTTCTGGACGATATGTACCTTCGTTGATTTCTTGTGGGAGTTTTTCAGTGTAATATTCTATTTTTTCAAACTCGGTAGCATCTTTTTTGCTGTACCCCCATTCAATACCACAAAACCAGATTTTTGCTTTTTCTGGATCTCCACCGTCGCAACCGGAAAGAGAGCAAGACCAATCTTTAAATTTTTCCCGTTGTACGAGCATAATTGTTACTCCTTTACTCTGAGCATAACTTATTCATTTTGTTAATTTCAGTTTCTAGTGAAATCTTTAAATCGCTTGGCTCTAACACCTCAGCATCACTGCCCCATGAAATAACCCATCTCGCTATCTCCCACAAGCCCGAGGTTCGCATCTCCAGTATTATCGAACCGTCATCCTCCTCCACAATTATTTGTTCCGCCGCCCACCTACGTTCCTTGACGTACCGTGCTTGGTCTCTAGTAAAACGAATCCTGACCAGCATGGGGTCCTCGGTGGTCACCCCCGAAAGCCAAGGCAAAGTGTTCATCAGTTCAAAGCCCTCCGGGTAATCGAATTTCTGTGCCGTGACTGTCAGTTCAATAATCCGCGCCACGGCCAGGGTTATGATTTTACCATGCTTGGGCACTTGTACGTAAGCATACAGTCCGCCCTGGTGTTCAAAAAAGTGAAGTGGCTCAACCATGAACTTGTTTATCTGGTCTTCCCCATGGGCGTGATATCGTATCACACAGACTTTCTGTTGAAGCATGGCGTCCAACAAATCTTCAATAATTTCCTCTTTATCTGAGTAGTCCTTGCTGAACTTCTCCGAAGAAACAAACAAGGTCTGAATTTTCCTGAGCTTGTTGAGAGTTCCTTCAGGAAAACAGGCTTCGAGTTTAGCCATCAATCGCCCCAGGGACCTTTCCATGGCCCGTGCCCTTGATCAACCTTGACTCGCCGATGACCATGCACAAGGCCAGCATTTCGGATAGATGCAATTCCATGTCCGGAAGTGAAATATTCGGTAGCTTCTTGAGATACCCCTCCTCGAATTTCCAGCGCTTTTGCCGTTCCCCCGCAGGCCTGTCGTCGTAAAGAGGAAAGCCAAGCTCCTCTATGGTTTCGATTTGCCTGTAGACGCTCCGGCGGGAAATGCCCAGTTCCTCCATGAGATCCCCAATGCTCGCCCCTTGTGGGCGAGCAAAGAGGTCCACGGTGCGCAAAATTTGATTGATGCGTCTGCCTCTGCTCATCACATCCCCATAGATTCTGATCCAAAAAATTCATGTGCCCGTTTCCGGCACACATGTCACATATTCTCGGCCTCAATTGAAGGCAAACTATCCGATTGAGCGGCTGGCGCAAACCCCTTGCTCAGGGGAAAACGGATATCAATGGGGTCACACATGAAGAAGCTATATGGGACAATTCGTCCTTCAAGGGTCATTTTTCTCAAATACTACATGCTGGGTATGGCTTGTCTTGCTCTGTATGGCATAGGCATATTTCTCTTATTATTTCTAGAATTTTTGCGCTGCTACGAGCGGTACTCCATAAACGATGAAAACATGGTCATTGAAAAGGGAATATTATCCAAAAAAAGACAAGCCTTCAAAATAGCAGATATAAAATCTGTCCACATTGAACAAAACTGGATCGAAAGGTTACTCCGGGTCGGAGCATTGTGGATTTCTATAGGAAATGCATCTGGACATCAAATCGTCCTAAAAGGCATTCGCAACCCCGTGTTCGTTTATGATCAACTCAGCAAACAGTAAAAATGGAGGATATCATGGCCTATCAAGAATCAACAGGGTTTTGTAAAATTTGCAATAAGCAGTCGATGCTGAGAAGAAAAGGAATAAATCATGTGTTTCATTTCGTCATGTCTATTATTACTCTTGGTCTCTGGGTTCTAGTTTGGATAGCTTCAGCAATTCGAATTGGAGGATGGCGTTGTACGCAGTGTGGCAGCAAGGTTTTTAGAGATTTATTGAAATAAATGGAGGATGAGATGAAATCATTAAAGTTATTAGCATTGACATTTTTAATTACCACAAATGCTTATTCTGGTTATTATGATGGAACATATGAATATGTTCATTATCATGAAATTTGTTCTGGGATAATGGAAGTTTCAACCTTTAACGACACTGCACATGTGACTCTCAACACTGTTTGTGGAGAATTTGCAAGAACATGCGATTTTGAAGAATCTATGAATTTCCATGGAAACACATTGATTCATTCTGGAGATGATTTTCAATTCAATATAGTCTTCCATGGAGATGCTTCGACACTGATATTCAGTCGTGGCAATGAGATGGATTTTGGATATTGCGGCATGAATGCCTATATGCATGGCCTATATCGAAAAAAATAATTTTCCACCGGAAGAGTCTTTGAGCATAACTTTGCGTCTGGGGAACAAACAGGAGGAGATATGGCTGAAGATAATACCCATGGCTCATGTATGCCTTCAGAAACATTAGAAAAACACAAACAAGTGCTGAAATGGGAAGTGCTGGCTCATATCAACCGCGGCCCGATGGCGAGTTATGAGAAGTTACACCGGGCGCGTTTTGGCAATGGTTGGCTGGTAAAATACGAGTTCGTTGGAGGTAGAGCCAAGTCAGGCTGTTTCCTGGTTTACGTGGATGATCCACGGAACGAATGGGTGCGTGGAGAGGAAAAACTCAAATCCAACATCATCAATTATCAACATTTTCCGAGTCAGTTTTTGGTAATTCGTCAATTCGAGGCCCATCCTGGAAGTTTTCTCACAGTGGCTGCCGGAACCAGACAAATGTTCTGGACTCAATTGCTGTTTGTTCCAGCCGTTGATGAGGAACAGCAAGATATTGCACTGGGGATTGAACATGACCAAAATGCTTGATGGACATGAACTTCTCTTTTCCGCCGACGTGCTCTGTTTGTGCACAATCGTGCTTCACTTCCAAGGATCGTCAGAGTTGACCGCCGGTTGCTTTTTGATCGACAGTGCCGCAGGTGTTGTGCGGGTGGATGCCCGGTGGAAAAACTTGGATAACAGTTCTCCTTTGCTGGTGATCAAGCCGGGTTTTCTTTTGCGGATCACAGGGAAGAGAATCGTGTTCTTCCTGGAACATGACCCGCCCTTTCTCGGTTTGATTGAACCCAAGTGCGAAACCCTTCAGCCGAGCTTAAAGGATATACCGTGGCGAGTAAAAATGAACACTGGCCTTGATTAAAAGATTCACTTGAGCGAGTGCTTTACTTGGATTACGACAGATGGAGAGTCCGAAGAGCAACAAGATGTCCACAAACCATACCTTCCTCTGAATTGACCAGTCCACTTAAAGAGCCTGTTCGTTTACAAATGCGGCAAAACCGAATCGAGTGTAACAAAAGCCCCACGTCTCATGGAAAAATATAATAACGCGACTGAAAGCGACGGCTCTTTGTTTTCATTCTGGATCGCCCCTGGTGATGAAGAGGCAAAAGTGCTTCTCCAGGGCTTCGAAGGAATGTTCAATCAGGTTCTGAAGCAATATGATATCTTTTTGGCTGAACGTGTTGAGGACCTGAACGAGCAAACGATTTCAATGGACTTTAGGGTCTTCGGATCGCCTGAAGAGATGGCTGCAATTACTTCAGGAGATAATTTTCCTGATTTTCAGTGTACCGTAAAAAGTGATGCTTGCCATTCAAACAAATGTGAAGTGGATTTGGCTTACAAATCCCTACTTACTGGCACTGAACATCAAACAATTATTATTCAAGAAAAAAATAGTCTTATCTATATATTAGAAGACTTAATATCTTCTATTATTTTTCCAGGTCTCATCGGTTTTGATTATGCTGACTTCTCTAGAATGCTTTCAAATTCATCAAATATAATCGCGCACTGCACATTTGCTGACGACTATAATCAAGATAGAAAACTTTTTGAATCAAATAAAGATGATAAGCACAATATTGTCGTGCTATTTTCTTTTTCAAACAGAAACACCAACATTTCTATTGAAAAGGTATCTCATTGGAGTACATTAAATTGTGATGAGCATTTTTTCGAAATAGTGTTCTACTCGTGTATTTTGAGGAACAGAGGGCATGAGCCAGATAGAAGGTCAATTTTCATAGGTAGAGATATTGGAGGAAACGATGGACATCTGTAAAGAAGCGATAAGACAAATACTGCTTCCTTTGAAGGAAACTGAAGAAGGTCGTGGAAGTAAAGTTGAAGAGGATCATGAAACGGGCATGATTCGAATCGCTCCAGATTATCTTAGGATTTTGCAAGATAATTTTAATCCCGAGGCATACCATGAGGCAGGGGAGGAATATCTTGGACGATATTTGCCTATGCAGAGCCCAGGAACCATTGAACTTTATGGATCGCAGCTCAGTAAATTCTTTTGGTTTATCGTGGGCCAACTGCAAAGCACAGGGCACTCTTTCTGGAAAAGCGACTTGGAGGGTTTGGCTCATCTGACTGTCTATAAAACCTGGTTCCATGAGCATTTCCATCTCTTTAGCGACATACAGTCTCATCTTATACAATCTTCCTCTGGATCCAGGTCACGCATTTTGGAAGAAGCCCTGGCCACGGCATATTCATACAGGCAGATAATGAGAGAAAGAGGCAAATGGCAGACGGTAATCGGACGTATCCATGCCAGCATATTTTCCCCGTTTTTGCGTATTGCTGTTGATTATCGCTCGCCGGGATATCGAGACTGGTCGCGTTACGATGACGATGTCAGCTTTACTAACGGCCTGGTTATTCATTTTGCTCCGGTCCGTGCCTCGTGGCTTGAATCGAATGGGGTGCCTGTCGGCGAAATGCTGGTGGCACAGTTGGAAACGATATTTGCGGTGCGAAAGCGTGAAGTTCTAATTTAATGTCAAGCATATGACCACAAGGATTATTAAAATGAATGTAACTGAAGTGAGAAATGTTTTTGAAGAGGAGTTCAAAAATTTACAGCATAAGTTCGTAATATTTGATCTAACGATTCCAGAAGCTGAGATTTCTCAAGATGAATATATTTGGAAACCTGGAGTTTACATTTATTGGCACACTGAACGTGGTATCATAAAAGTTGGCAGGCACTTTACAAACTCAAGAAAGAGAGCACTTGAGCATATCAAACATAATACAGGCGGAACAATGGCATCTTTAAGAGATGACTCAAAATCTAGACTTTTGTTATTTAATATAAAAAACTTAAATGACATCCATTGGGTAGCAGCTCTTGAAGTATACCTTGAAAAGAAAATTGCACCTGAAATACGATCTGGAAGATTAGGGTGATTACATGCGAAAAATTTGCTAACCACTTCCATGCTTCTGACCCTCACCACTACCCACACTCCCGCCACGGACCTCGGCTTCCTTCTGGCCAAGCACCCCCAGCGGTTCCAATCGTTTCCGCTACCCTTTGGCTAGGCGCATGTCTTTTACCCGGTTGCCCGTGAGGATCGGTGTTTTTCGGCTTTGTTGCTGGACATCGACCCTGTGGGCTTGGTGCGGGGGCGTCCGGAGGCTGGTGATGGCGGATTGTTTGGGCAGTATTCACGGACCGGCCCTATGTGGCGTCTTCCTTGATGAGCGTGGCCTTGGCGCGAGTCTTTGGTTCCGCCCTCAAGGGGACGTGGGGATCGTCCTGATTTGGCCCGGAAGGCTTTACCGCTGGAGGCCGAAATTTCCGTGCTGCCGTGCCGGGACGGAGAGCCGACATGCGGGTGGACTTCAAAAAAAAATCGAGCTGAACATACATACATGCGCTTCATTCTCGGAGCGCTGTCATATGTACTTTCCGAATGAAGATTTAGGTGAGGATGATGAGGAGCAAGGCGCGAAAAGGTTGTACAGAGGTTGTACAAAGCGGCATTTTGGAGATTTGGGCAAAAAAAAGGGGTTACGATTTTACTCGTAAACCCTTGTTTTTTTTTGGTGCGCCCGGCACGATTCGAACGTGCGACCTACGGATTCGTAGTCCGGCACTCTATCCAGCTGAGCTACGGGCGCGAAAGAGGTATTACTATTTAACCGCATGGCATTTTGTCAAGCCTTCTGAAAAGTTTTTTTGTTCAGCCGTTGGAACGAAGTTTATATATTGAACCGCCCGCTTCGTTCAGTGCACGAAGTTCGCCATGGTAAAAATCTTGAGACGGAATGGCTCGATGAACGAATCATATCTTGATCAGGCATTGCTAGACTGCAACTCTCATCAATTCGGACCGTTCCTGGCTGCTGCAAGGTTTGTTGAAGAAATGCCAGAATTACAAGCAGGAACTGGCCCGGATGACTGGGTTTGATCCGTGCATGTTCAACAACCCTGATGGCAGAAACAAAGGTTTCCTGCCAACTCCTGTCAGATCCCTTCAGCGTTCAGCTTTGTCGCATTGCCGATTTTGCCAATCTTTCAGTCGAAATATCACCGGTCATGTGTAGTCAGGGAGTTGTGTTTTTTGGTGTACTCAGCCTGAAGTTTTTTTTCAACGCCTGGTAAAACTTGACGACAAACCTTGCATGATGCTTTAAGAAACCGGAGCAGGAAACACAGAGCCTGATGCAACAGTTTTCACCAGGCAGTGGTTATTATTCCCCGGTTAGTCTTTTGTGAAAACAACATGTTGGGGAGAATGGTTTCCACAATGTTCATTGCGTGAGGCATTCCACGGGCCTGCGCAATGCAGAACAGGAAAGCGAAACCGGATCCGGGTCCTGTTGATATTCACGTCCAACTTGCTCAACTTCCAACCGTGCTCAAGAGAATGCCATGTCGGATTGTGACCAGATTATCCAACAACTCCGGTCGAACGACCCGGAAATGTTGCGTGAGGCGGCTCAGGACGCCGGAGATTATGGCTGTTCCGAGACTGTGCCGCTGCTGATATCCTTGTTGCGGAGCCCGAATCTGGGCGTCCAGGAGGCCTCGGATCTGGCACTGCGACAACTGGGCGGAGCTGAGGCCGTGCGAGGACTTTGTCCTCTGCTGCGGATCGAGGATGCCCAGGTGCGCAACTTGGCCATGGATATCCTTCGCGAAATCAGCGAACAGGACGTCAATACCATCTTTTCCATGCTTGACGATGACGACGTGGACATTCGCATTTTCGCGTCCGACATCCTCGGCTCCACAAAAAACATCCTTGCGGTGCCGCATTTGTGTCAGGCCTTGCTGCACGACATGGATGTCAATGTTCGGTATCAGGCGGCCGTCAGTCTGGGCGCCCTGGGCTATGCCGAAGCCGCTCGCTGTCTGAATCAAGCCATGAACGACGAGGAATGGGTCCAGTTTTCTGTGATCGAGGCCTTGCTGAAAATCCGGGACGACTCCTCCATAGACGCCCTGATCAAAGCCATGCCCAATTCCACGGATCTGGTGGCCTCCATGATCGTGGACGCCCTGGGAGAAATGGGCAACCTGAAATCCGTTCCGCTTCTTCTCAAACGACTGGAGGAATCTCCTCCAGCCCTGCGCAACAAGGTTGTCAAGGCCGTGGTCCAGATCATGGGCGGCCGGACCTTGTCCCTGCTCCCTGCCCTGGAACAGGTCAACTTCCGGATATACCTGCTTTCAGCGCTCAGCGACGAGGACGTGGAAATCCAGGATGCGGCCATCTCGGGTTTGGCATCGCTGCGCGTCGAGGAAGCGGCGCTTCCGATCATTACCCTGGCGGCGAAGCTGGATCCGGATTCGGATGCCGATCTGGATCGTCTTGAAAAAATCGCCTCGGCTTTGGCGGAAATCAAAGCCATGGAGCCGCTGCGCCAGACCATCCTGGGCGACGATCCGGCGTCCCTCTCCCTGGCGGTCAAGACGCTGCGCCGCCTGACCGGACCGGAATCCAGCCAACTGCTGATGGAGGTTTTCTGGAAGCACAACCGGGATGTGCAGCGCGATCTGGTGGATGCCCTGCTGAGCGTGGCCGGAGAGGAAGCCTTTACATTTTTTACATCGTTGCTGGAAAAACACAATGACGGCCATGTGTTGAAGCAGGCCATGCGCTTTTTAAGCGGACCCAACGGCAGGAACCAAGACCCGGCCCAGACCGCGGACAGGATCTTCGCCCTACTGGATCATCCCTATCCCGACGTACGCGAGGTCGCTCTGGAATGCTGCATTGCCCTGGGCCATGAATCGCTGCTCGAGCAATTCCAACAGATGTTTTCCTCGCCGGCCCCGTCCAAGCGCGCCATGGCCATTCTTGGCCTTGGCAGCCTGGGATGCGACAGCCACCTGGACCTGATTCGCACGGCCCTGGAAGATGAATCCACGGCGGTACGCAAGGCCGCCCTGGAGGCAGGCATCAAGTTGTGCGGCCTTACGGAGGATATTTTCGCTCTTGTTTCACAGCGCCTTCATGACGAAGACCGGGAAGTCCGCCTGACCCTGGTCACCCTGCTGGGCGTCTGTGTATGCGACGTAGTCAACGTGGTGCCCGTCCTGAAGTTGGCCCTTCGCGACGGCGACGACTGGGTCAGGGTGCGCGCCGTCGAAGCTCTGGCCGGCCGCCGGGTACTGGACGCTGTCCCCGACCTGATCGCATTGCTGCAGGAACAGAACACGATCCTGTCCATCAAGGTCGTCGAAGCTTTGGGCCAGATCGGGGGCCAAGCCGCCTTTCAAACGCTGCTCGCCCTGCTCGGCTCCGACGATCAAGAACTCGTCGCCGTCGCGGAAGAAGCCGTCATCATGCTGCAGGAACGCGAAGAGGAGCAGTCTCGCCAATGAGCGGAGCAGTGAATACAGCCGTGAAGGATTCCGAGTTTCAACAAATGCGGGACTTCATTTATGCCCAGTGCGGCATATTCATTCCCGACAACAGAAAATACCTGCTCCAGAACCGCCTTTTCAACCGCATCAAGACCCTGAACCTCAAAGATGTCAACGAATACCTCTACTACCTGAAGTACGACAGCGGACGACGTCAGGAACTTCCCCGGCTGTTCGAGGTCATTACAACCAACGAGACAAGCTTCTACCGCAATCCTCCGCAACTCAAGGTCTTTCAGGACATCGTCCTGCCCCGCATCCTGAATGGTCTCAGGCAATCCGGAAGACGTAATCTGAATATCTGGTCCGCGGGCTGCTCCACCGGGGAGGAGCCCTACACCCTGGCGATCATCATTCATGAAGTCCTGAAATCAGAGGCAAGCTCCTGGAACATCCGCATCACCGCCAACGACCTGTCTGAGGCGGTATTGCGCACGGCCCGGCAGGGAGTTTATTCCGATTATTCACTCCGGAGCACCCCCAAGGAAATCATCACCAGGTATTTCGTCGAAGAGGCCGGCCGCTACAAGGTCTGTCAGGATCTGAAAAAACTGATCACCTTCGGACAGCTCAACCTGAATGACCGCGCCCAGGTTAAAATGGTGCCCCGTTCCGACATCATCTTTTGCCGCAATGTGATCATCTATTTTGACGATGCCATGAAAAAAAGAGTTATCGGCGAATTCTACGACAACCTTGTTCCGGGAGGCGCCCTGTTCATCGGCCACTCCGAATCGCTGCACCACATATCCCGGACGCTCAAGCCGACGTATCACACCGGCAGCATCGTTTACTTCAAGGATACTTAAAGCACCCACGGAATTCTCATGCAAAACGAATCGGAAAAACGCGCTCACGAACGTCTGGCCAAACCGTTTGAAGTCAAAATTAAGGCGTTCGCCTTCCCCTTGCATGCCCAGCGATCCTATGAAGTGCACAGCATGGACATCAGCGAGGGCGGCCTGCTCGTCCACTGTTCACGACGCTTTGAGATCGGAGAGAAACTCCAGGTCACCATCTTCATCCCCAGCCTGAACAAATTCCATCCCGGCTTTTTCAAGGTGTTCGAAAGCGATACGGACCAGCACCTGATCGCCGTGGCCGAAGTCGTCCGGGTTGAGAGTGGCGGCTTTGGGAACGACCATGCCCTGGGATTGAAATTTATCGACATTTACGAGGATGACTGGCAAGCCTTGAAAAACCTGATCCTCAAGGAACTGCGCAAGCAGCGGGACGCGACGTGAACCCAATGATCCTGGCGGTGGCCAACCAGAAAGGCGGCGTGGGCAAGACCACCACGGCCTTGAGCCTGGGGGCCTGTCTGGCGGAAATGGGCCGACGGGTTCTGGTCATGGACCTGGATCCCCATGCCTGCGCGAGCATCCATCTTGGGTTCTATCCGGAAGAAGAACGAGTCACTTTGTACGACCTGTTTCTGGAAGAACGCAAAGAGAACCGAGCCGCCATCCTGGACAAACTCCTTTCCCCGGTTTCGTCAGTGGGTTTCGACTGCGCGCCGAGCCACATCCGGCTCTCGGAACTGGAGATGGATCTTCGGGACAGGCCCGGCAAGGGCGTCATTCTCAAGCAGTCCATCGAACTGCTGCGATCCCGGTATGATCATGTGATTCTGGACTGCCCGCCCCATGTCGGCATATTGCTGGTCAACGCGCTTGTGGCGTCCGATCTGGTGATTATTCCCATGCAGACCGATTTTCTTGCCTTGCATGGGGTGCGCCTGATTTTCGCGACCATGAAGACGCTGAACAAGGCCTTGCCCAAACCCATCGAGTTCATGATCCTGCCCACGATGTACGATCGCCGGGCCGGGGCCTGCCAGCGCGTTCTGCGCCTGTTGCGGCAAAAAGCCGTCGGCAAGGTGTTTGAGACTGTCATCCCGATGGATACGAAATTTCGGGAAGCCAGCGGAATGGGCAGGACCATTCTTGAAATCGCCCCCTCCTCGCGGGGAGCGCAAGGCTACAGACAACTGGCCCGGGAGCTGAATAACACATGAAAACGCTTGAACAGTATTTCAATGACCAGCCGTTGCTGTCCGAAGCCAACAGCGACGGTGCGACGGATTCCATGGAGCCGACAGCCGCGGAAGTGGCGTTCTTGAACAAATATCTCGGCATCAACGATCCGGCCCGGGATCATGGTCCTGCAATCAAAGCCGCGCATCCGGAACAGGTCATGGCCGGCCCTGCCGCTGTCGCTCCCTCTCCAAGCCCGGAACCGACAATCCCCGACGCCGTGAAAACGGCCACGGTCGCTCCGCCCATCCAGAATCTGCGGGAACAACCCATCCTGCAGCTGATCGGCTTCCGGCTGGCTGACCAGGACTATGCACTGCCCATCGATGTTGTCCAGGAAGTCATCCGGGCCGTGGAGGCGACCAAACTTCCGTCAGCTCCGCCTTTTCTTTCGGGTGTGGTCAATCTGCGAGGCAGAGTGACGCCTCTTATTTCCCTGCGCACTCTACTCAGATTACCCGAAGGCAAAGACATGTTCGTCATTGTCTGTCGCCACGGCGGCCTGCAGGTCGGACTGCAAATCCAGGCGGTCTCGACAATGCACCGTATCGCCCAGGATCGCATCGACTGGGGCGTCGAATCATTGCTTGGCGTGCAAAACGACATGATCGCCGGCCTGATCCGCGCTGAAAACAAACGCCTGATCAGCATTCTTTCCCTGGATCACCTGGTTCAATCCCTGCTCAAACCATGAGGCTCTTTTGTGAAGCACATTCTCATCGTCGACGACTCCAAGACAGTACGCAATCTGGTTGCCTTCATCATGAAACGGGAAGGTTTTCGAGTGACCATGGCCGAGGACGGCATGGACGGCCTGGAAAAACTCTTTACCGCAACCGATCTCGATTTGATCATCAGCGACATCAACATGCCCCGTATGGACGGATTCACCTTCATCAAGAACGTTCGCGAGCAGGAGAATTTTCGGGACATCCCGATCATCGTCCTCTCCACCGAGGGTCAAGAAGCAGACATCCAGAAAGGGATCGGCCTGGGAGCCAATGTCTACATGGTCAAGCCGGCTCAGCCGGAGAAGCTGGTCCGCAACGTAAAAATGCTGCTCGGTTGATCTTTTTTCCCCATCCGCTCCAAGAGGTGCGCGCATGAGCCAAGAGTTCTCAGATCCTGAAATATTCACCGACTTCATCATCGAGGCCAAGGAGCACCTGGAAACCATCGAGCCGAACCTGCTGCTCCTGGAGAAGCAACCGCGGGACATCGGCCTTCTGGACGCCATTTTCCGACCGATGCATTCCCTCAAAGGCGCTTCCGGCTTCCTTGGGCTGCCCCAGATCAACGACCTGGCTCACAAGGCCGAGAACATCCTGGACGAACTGCGCAAAGGCAAACTTCTGGTCAATCCGGACATCATGGACATTATTCTGGCGACCACCGACGCCCTGAGGACCATGATCGACAACCTGGAGACAACCGGCCTGGAAGGCAGCCTGAATACCCAGAGCATCAAGGATCGGATCAATGAAGTAATGGACGGCGGCTCCCCTTCTCCTGCCGCTGTGCAGATCCCATCAACGCCTCAAGAACCGAAAGCGCCGGTGGTCTCCACCCCACCCCCCGCGCCTTCGGATTCCGACCAGTATGCCCTGAACGCTGTCAGTGCCGAGCATTTGGCGGATTTCCTGGAAGAAGCCCATGAGATTGTTGCCAACCTGAATGGGTCTTTGCTGGAATTGGAGCGTTCTCCGGATGGAAAGGACGAGCTGATCAACGACATCTTCCGCTACATGCACAACCTCAAGGGCAACAGCGGCTTGCTGGGATTTACAGAACTCAATGCCCTGGCCCACGAAGCCGAAAGCCTGCTGGGCATGGTGCGAAAAGGGGAAATGTCCCTGGAACGAGACTTGATCGACCTGTTGCTGACCGCCACGGATCAGGTGGACAGTCTGGTTGCCAGGGTTGATGACCAGACCATGACCGTCTCGCGCATGGACGTCCAGCCGATGATCGCCAGACTGCGACAAGTCCGGCTTGGCGAAGCCGCGGCAAACCAAGACCAACCTGAAACAACGGCCCCGGCTTCGGATACCGCGATGTCCGGCAACCCAGTCCAGCCGGAACCCCGTGTGCCGGACCCAACACCACAGTGCGAAGTAATGGAGAATCTCGACGGGATCGATTCCGAGGATCTGGAAATCTTCACCAGCACGGCTCGTCAGCAGGTGGACAACATGCGTCTGGCCTTGAGCATGCTGGCCAAGGACAGCACCCAGAGAGACACCATTGACGGCCTGTACCGCTCCCTGCTGACCCTGCAGAACTCCTCCAACTACATGGGGTTTGACGAACTCCATGTTTATGCGGAACGCACCGCCAAACTTGTGGATCAGGCCCGGAACACGGACATGGGCTTCGACATGTTTCTGGATCTGCTGAACCAGGAACAGGAAATCATCGCGGACATGGTCGAGGCTGTTTTGCGCCGCAATGCATGTTCTTTGCCGGAGCCGGAGAGAGAACCCGCGACTGCCGATTCCACTCCCGTCATTCCGCAAAAGTCCGCCCAGCTTGAAGCAACGCAAAACATAAGTCCGGCCCCAGATGGTCCATCCATGGCAGAGGTCCCGCAAGAGCCCCTGGCCCCAGCCTCCCCGGCCGGACAACCTGGATCGGACCCCGGCCCCCCCGCAGCCTCTGCCGGCACGGAAGCATCGTCCGGCCCGCCGGACACGTCATCATCCCAACCAGCGGCTGCCGCCAAGACCAAGACCTCCACGACCATCCGCGTGGACCATGAACGGCTGGACCATCTGATGAACCTGATCGGCGAACTGATCATCAACCGCAACCGTTTTTCCATGCTCTCCAAGTCCCTTGAGGAGAATCCGGACCAGGTGGAACAGGTGGCCCAGCAACTGACGGAATCCACCTACGCCATGGCCAGGATCTCGGACGACCTGCAGGACACCATCATGCAGGTCCGGATGGTGGCGGTCAGCGCGGTCTTTTCCAGGTTTCCCCGCCTTGTCCGGGACCTGAGCCGAAAAAGCGGCAAGGATGTGGAGTTGATCACCGAGGGGGAGGAAACGGAGCTGGACAAAAGCATCGTCGAGGTCATCGGCGACCCTCTGGTGCACCTGATCCGCAATTCCATGGACCATGGACTCGAAGGCCGGGAGGAACGCCTTGCCGCGGAAAAACCTCCCACCGGGCGGGTCTGGCTGCGGGCCTACCATAAGGGGAACTCCGTGGCCATCGAGGTCGAGGACGACGGGCGAGGCATTGATCCGGCGAAAATGCGCAAGGTGGCGGTCAAGAAAGGTTTGATGAGCGAGGAGGAGGCGGCCAGGCTGGATGACCGGGAAGCGGTCGAACTGATTTTCGCGCCGGGTTTTTCGTCGGCGGAACAGATCACGGACATCTCCGGACGCGGCGTGGGCATGGATGTTGTCCGGACGAACATCAAGAATCTCAAGGGCACGGTGAACGTGACCTCGGAACTGGGCAAGGGTTCGAAAATGACCCTGGTTCTGCCTTTGACCTTGGCCATTATCGACGCCCTGATGGTCACCGTGGCCGGGGCAATCTACGCCATTCCCCTGGACGCGGTTTCCGAAACCACAAAGATTGACACGTCGATGCTGACGGATGTCAGCGGCCGCAAGGCCATCACCCTGCGGGATGAAGTGCTGGGAATCGTCGAACTGACGGATCTGCTGGGTTTGCCAAAAAACAACAACCACCGTGAAATTCTGCCCGTGGTCGTTATCACGGACAATGACCGCCGCCTTGGACTGGTGGTGGATCGTCTTCTGGAACGTCAGGAAGTGGTCATCAAACCACTGGGTACCTATCTGGGGGACATCGACGGCATTTCCGGCGCCACCATCATGGGAGACGGCAGCGTAGTCCTGATTCTCGACCCTCATGAAATCTACGCCATGGCCACGTCCCGCCAGGGCAGAGTCTCGGGATCGTAAGAGGGATGGGGAGAAGCTGAAGCAACCTTTGCGTGACGAGGATGGAAGAAATAAACCTTGAGTGTGAACCGCCCGCTTCGCTCAAGGCACAGAGGACGCAAAGAAGAAATCATTTTTGGCTTCTGCTGGAAAGATGCAGCCGCCAAAAGGCTTCACGCCTGACGGCATTTTATCCCGGCGGGCAGCAAGAATCTTTTGGAAAGCAGATCTTTCCCTGCTTTCCAAAATCTTTCGGTATAATTAATCATACCAGCAATTTTCTGGCAAACTGGATGAGCAGTCATCACATGCCGAGCATTCGCTCGTAGGCCATTGCCAGGAAGGTCAGTCCGGCCGCGATGAACAGGAGATGCACGAACATCATCCCTTTCAGACGGAGCGGAGTCTGGCTTTTGATCAGAGGGATCAGACTGATCCAGGCCAACAAACACAGGCCCAGGAACATCAGCATGGGCGCGAAGGCCGGTGACGCGGACAGGGCCTGAACCGCCAAGTCAGACCATGTGCCGACATCTCGAAGGGCCATGTCCGCCCACGGCAGAGTCGCCGCGAAATAAAGAGCCACGCCCCAGAAGACCTGGACAATGCCGGAACTGAGCGCCCTGCCCGCACAGGAGCGGACGGCCCATGCATAATAATCACGGCCGTAGTCTTCCCTGTTCCGGCGGATCACCAGGTACACCATCCCCATTCCTCCGGCCAGGGCCAGCCCCAGAAACAGCCCTTGGGCAAAGATCAGCCAGGGCAAAGGCTCCAGCAGGAGCGCCGGCAGGGCGTGAAGATCCATTTGCTGCATCGGAACATCAGCCCGGGTTTCCAGCCACCCCAAAACGAAAAGCATCAGGGTCGCGAGCCAGACCAGCATGGAAAGCGATCCCAGAACGTAGTGCACCGACGAACTCTTCTTTTTCTGTTTCCATACCCGGGTGAAAATGATGGATGTCAAAGTGGCCACAAAGGCCAGATGCCCGGGAATGTCGAAGAAAAGATGATAGAATCGCCGCCAGATCGATGAAACCTCCCAATCGGCAAAGGTCCACAGTCCCCAGCGAATGGAAATCAGTATCAGGCACAACCCCAGCACGATCACGCCGAATTCGGCCATCTGCTTGGCCAGCTTGTCCGCGAAGACCTTGGTTTTCTTCCGCCCGCTAAATGCCGTCAGCACGGCCACGCTACCCGCTCCCATGGCGGAAAGCGCGAACAGCAGGAACACCGCCAGCCCCAGTGCCGACAAAACAGCATCCGGGGCAAACAACACCTCGAATTCTCCTCTGATCATGATCACTCGCTCCCAGTCACCCGAGCAGCTAATTAGGTATTTCGCATCTGCTCGGGTATCTCATTAGTACAGACTCATACTTGTCAGAACCTCAATCGTAATCGTAATCGGTATCGAAATCGTAATCGGTATTACAATAGATTCAAGGTCTGGTCGGTTTTCGATTGCGATTGCGATTGCGATTTCGACTTAGGAATGCACTGGATAATCGTCTCAAATTGAACGCAAATCAGAATCATTACCTTGTCAACGATCAATGACATCCGGATAGTGTAGGATTTATCCTTGAATTTCTCGTAATAGAAAACTTGTAAAGCATGTCAGCGAGCAGTCCGCTGAGAGCTGGACTCCGGTCACCACCGCGAAGGTGGACAACAGCGGCCAAAGCGTGTTGGACATGTTCTGGCCGCGAAGAAAAGGTAGAACGTGTACAGAGGAAAAAAACCTCGTCCGGGGCTCGTATTTGCCGCCCTTGCGCGAAGCTGTTCTTTATGGTCAAATTTTCAGCTTGTCCACCTGGAACCCCATGCCACGGACAATTTCGTTCTTGATTTAACCTCTTGATTACAGGATGATTCAAATCCTCCTGAAGCGAAGCTGCACATAATCGAAATCGAAATCAAAAATTATAAGCCGCAACCAGTCTGCTCCACGGCCCCAACTACCTCCAAACGCCCATGAAGGCCAGACACGCCACCATCCACGATTTGTCCTTCATCCTTTTCCCCGGAATACCATCCACGAGAACAGTTGGCGCTTCTGGATCGGAAACTGCCGAAAACCGTGGCGCGGGGCGGCGCAAATGCTCACGGACATGAGTTCGTCCTCCGGAAGATCCTCCAGGTCCTGATCGCTCCGGAAGTCAAGATCAGCGTAACCCCATCTGGGCGTGGATTAGGTGCACCGTCTGCTGCCCATCCTTCCCGTAAAGCAGCGAATCTGCACCGCACTGAACCGTGCCGTCCGCAAGACCTTGGATTGGGACCACACCGCGGGCATTATTTTCCGGACCCTGCTCGGATCGAAGGACGACGAAACAGGCGACTCAAAATCATCAATGCATGATCTGCAAACATCGGATACACGCCACGGATGAAAACCATTTCACTTAATTCCGGGATGACTCGCCGTCCCATACGCATCGGTCTGAACCTGCTCTATCTTCTGCCCGGAATCGTCGGCGGCACGGAAACCTACGCCTCCGGCTTACTGCGAGGGCTGGCCGAGGTGGACGATCAGCTGGAATACGTTGTCTTTATGAACCAGGAGAGCGCCCGGTGGCCCCTGCCTGAAATCCCGGTCATACGGCGGGTGATCTGCCCGGTTCGGGCCACGAACCGCCTGCAACGGCTGGCTTTTGAGCAGACCAGGCTGCCGGCCATGGCCCGCGAACACGACCTGGACCTGATGCACTCCCTTGGGAATGTGAGTCCGATCTTCAACTCCTGCCCCAGCGTGGTCACCATCCACGACATCAATATCAAGGGCCACGGCCGGAGCATGCCGCTCTTGAAACGCGTGATCCTGGCGTTCCTGGTCCGCCGCGGCGCCTACGCCACCCGAGCGGTGATCACGAATTCCGAGTTTTCCCGCGGGGAAATCCACCGCCACCTAGGCCTGCCATTGGATCGGATTCATGTTGTACCCCTTGCATCTGACCTGCGTGACGATATTTTGTCCGAACAATCCGGATTTGCGTCCGACACCGATACGCCCGATCAGCCCGGGGAAATCGACGGACCATATATTTTGGCCTTTGCCAGCCAATCGTCCCACAAAAATATTCCGCGCCTGATCGAGGCCTTTGCACGCATTGCTCCGTCCTTTCCGCACAACCTCGTCCTGGCCGGACATCTGCCGCGGGACGGGGCCACGGACGCGGCGATTGCACGGTGGAACATGACGGATCGGGTACGGATCACCGGCTTCCTGCCTCGCGCCAACGTAATGCGCCTCATGGAAAAGGCGGAACTGTTCGTCTTCCCGTCGCTGTATGAAGGATTCGGGCTGCCGCTCCTGGAAGCCCAGACTATGGGCACGCCCGTTGCCTGCGCCCAACGCGGCGCGTTACCGGAAGTGGCCGGGGAAAGCGCCGTGTACTTCGATCCGGAACAGGTTCTGGACATGGCCGCGACCTTGGCCCATCTCCTCTCGGACGAAGAGCTCCGAACACAGCTGGTCGCCAAAGGCTACAAAAACCAGCAACGCTTTTCCTGGACCGCGGCTGCCCGAAAGACACTGGACATTTATGCCATGGCAGCCTGGCGTGGAAGGAACCGGTTTGTCGGAAAAAAGCAAAGCCCCGCGCACAAGCCGGTGGAGGATGAATGAACGGGCCGTTCACGAATTTGCTTCCCTCCGAAAACTAATCCGGCCAAGGGAGGCAGTTCGCGTACTTCAAAAGCAACTGGATCCTGAATGCAAAATTGTCCGCGCCTGCCGGGAAAACGGCATCCACATGTCCATGCCCCGCCTGCTGTGCAAGTATCCGCGCAAGCTGCTGGAATATTCCGCAGACCTGCAACCGATTGAATCCCACGCCCCAGCAGCGCCTTTTGTTTCGGTGTCTGGAGGATACTTGGAGCCGGATGCGGACGGCATCCGGCTCCCGGCATTTCAGACCAGTTTCCTGGCGACATCCAGGGCCAGATCGTAATTCGGCTCCTGTCCGACTTCCTTAACCAGTTCGATATAGCGAATGATCTTCTGACGATCGACGATGAACACGGAACGGGCCAAGAGACGCAGTTCCTTGATCAACACTCCGTATTCCGTACCAAAGGAAGCCTGCTGGTGATCCGACAAGGTGAGAAGATTGGACACGCCGGCCGCGGCGCACCAGCGCTTCTGGGCAAAAGGCAGATCCATGCTGACGACCAAAATCCGGATGTTCTCGCCCAAGGCGGCGGCTTCCTGGTTGAATCGCCGGGCCTCCAGATCGCAGATGGGAGTATCAAGGGAGGGAACCGAAGTGATGATGGAAATTTTATCTTCCAGGGAAGCAAAGCTGAAAGGCTTGAAGTCATTGTCCGTGACATGAAAATCCGGTGCGCTATCGCCTTCCTTGAGGCTGTTTCCCAAGAGGGTTACGGGCTGTCCCTTCAGAGTGACCATTCCAAAGCGTTCTTTCATTGCCGTGCTCCTTGTTGAAGTATGGTTCGAGGAGAAACATGCCCGCCGCAAGAACCCTCGCGACGGGATGCTTCGATTATTGCCGGGATCCTGCGGCAGGCCCGGCGGCATTCGCTGGATTTCACACTCTCAGCCAAGATCCGAAGGATGAAAATGATCAGCATGGAAGGATCGAGCGCCTCCGACCACTAGCCTTGTCCTCATATCCGTTATATTCTCCAAATGCCTGACATGGGGATAATCCAGACTGAGGATATTCCAGACTGAGGATACTCCAGACTGAACATCATCGGCCGATATTTATGCAAAAATCCTACCTGCTAGCCATGAACAATTCAATCAGAAAACCATTAGTATTCCAAATACCCCTTGTACAGCTCCTGTCCAACCGTTCCAAAATCGCTCGTATCCTCTTGCGTGGCGACGTTTCATAATGGCCGCCCCCTCCGATCAGCTGTTCAGCGACATGTTTGATGCCATGCTCGCCCTGCTCGGACCGAGCGGGTGGTGGCCGGCCCATAGTCCGTTCGAAATGGCCCTGGGCGCCATTTTGACCCAGAACACGAACTGGACCAATGTCCGAAAAGCCATCGACAACCTGCGAGCCCAGGAATTGCTGGATCCAGAACGACTTCACCTGGCTCCGGACGCGTTGCTGGAGACCTGTATCCGTCCCTCAGGCTTTTTTCGCCAGAAGACCAGGAAGATCAGGGATTTCCTGGATTTCTTGAAAACCGAAGTCGCATTTGATTTTGCCGCGTTCGATGCTCAGGAAACATTCAGCCTGCGGGAAAAACTGCTGTCCGTTCGGGGGATCGGTCCGGAAACCGCGGACAGTATCCTGTTGTACGCCCTGGATCGTCCGGTTTTTGTAGTCGATGCCTATACGGCAAGAATCTGCAACCGCCACGGGCTGATTCCCGAGGATGTACGCTACGAAGAGTTGCAGGCGATGTTCATGCGCCATGTTCAGCCTGAGACGGACAAGTATAATGAATACCATGCTCTGCTCGTCCGGGTCGGAAAAGAATGGTGTCGCAAGCGGGAACCGAAATGTTCAACCTGCCCGTTGGCGGCACATCTCCCATGATGTGTCTCCAGATGTCCGGAACCGAAATGAAATTCAACTTCTTCAGTAAACCTTTACCCGGAGGCCGTAAACGTGGATGCTTCTTGAGCCCGATCACCCCGGTGATTTTTTTGCTTGCCCTTCTTGCCGGACTTTTCCTGGGTCCGCGGGTTTACGCTTCACCCAAGACTTCCGAGAGCATTGTTCAATCACTTGAAGAGAAACAACGCGATGCCCATACTCATGAAAAAATCCTGCAGGGACTCACGGAACAGGAGCGGAAACTGTTCGGCAATCTGCAGGATGTGGAAGTCCGAATCAGGAGAACCACGGATGAAATCCAGGACCTGGAAACGGAACTTGTCCGACTGCGGCATGAAGAAAATCGTATTCAAAGCGAGTACCGGGACCTGGTCCAGGAAAGAACCCAAACCGGAGAAGAATTGCGCAACCTGCTCACGTTGCTCTGGCCGGTGCATCTGCAAGGGATTGAATCAAAACTTCAGGATTTGACGTCTTGGGACGAGGCGGATCGCCAGTTTCACTGGCTGTCCCGGATCTACGGGCTGGTCCAGGAGCGTATCGAGCGCCTCCAGGCACAAGCCCGGGAACTGGCTTTGGGACAGGTGCGGCTGGAGAGATCCAGGGCCGAGATCGATGCGCAGATCATTCGAATCAATAAGGGCAAGGATCAGCTCCTGGCCCAAAAGTTGGATTTCCTGCGACGGGTTCAGGAAGTGCGCGCCCAGAAGATTTCCACGGAGGAACAGGTCAAGGAAATCCTGCAAAGCATCGCTGACCTGAATTACCAGTTGCAGACGCTGGCCAGTAAGACATTCTCGGATCAGCAAGGCCGGATGTCCTGGCCCGGGCAAGGTCGAATCGTCCAGGGCTTCCAACCTCAGGCTTCACCTCCCCACCGCGGGCTGAGCCTGCAGATGGGGAAAAACGACCCGGTGCGCGCCATCTCCCCGGGCAAGGTGGTGCACAGCGACCTGCTCCGGGGCTACGGTCATGTGGTGATCGTTTATCACGGCCAGGACTACTACAGCCTTTACGCTTTCTTGAACAATGCCGTGGTCAGCGTGGGCCAGGATGTGGATAAGGATGAAAAACTCGGGCAGGCCGGCTACTACCCCAAGGTTGACGGGCCGGGTCTGTATTTTGAATTGCGTTTTCACCAAAATCCCGTTAATCCTGACAACTGGCTGGTTGCCAAGTAATCTTCATGTCTTATCATGGCGCTGAAACCATGAATGTTCAGCAACGATTCATCCAAAGCCGAGCACCTTACCGCGGTCCTCGCCCCCTTCGTGGGCTTCGGAGCTTTCCTGCTCAGCCGGACATGCGTGGCCGCAATTTCAAGACATCCTGTCCAATTCCGGTCACACGATCGGAATCTGGAAGATACAATGTTCATCAATAATCAACATTCTTTACTTAAATGTACTCGGAGGTAATTATGCGGGTTGTCCACTGGGTTGGCACCCTGATGCTTCTTTTTTTCCTTGCCGTCACCTTTGGCCAGAGCATGGCCACGGACGAGGACCGATACTCTCCCCTGAAACGCTTCAGCCAGGTTCTGGATCTGGTGGAGCGTTATTATGTTCAGGACGTGGACCGCAATGAAATGATCCAAGGCGCCATTCGCGGCATGCTTCAGGAACTGGATCCCCATTCCAGCTTCATGACCCAGGACGCCTTTCGAGAAATGCAGATCGATACATCCGGCGAATTCAGCGGGATCGGAATTGAAATCTCCATCGTCGACGGCAAGCTGACCGTTGTCTCTCCCATCGAAGACACCCCCGCTTTCCGCGAAGGCCTCAAGTCCGGCGATCACATCCTGGAAATCAACGGCGAATCCACCGTGGACATCACCATCATGGACGCGGTGAAGCAGATTCGAGGTCCTCGCGGCACCACCGTCGAACTGACCGTCCTTTCCAAAGGCGAGTCGGTTTCCAGAACCGTGACCATTGCCAGGGACGTTATCCCCGTACACACGGTCAAGCTCTTTGAACTCGAGCAAGGTGTCCTGCTGATCCGTCTGACGAGCTTCAAGGAAACCACCATGGATGATCTGCGCGCCGCCCTGGCCAAGGCCGGCCAGACGCCCCATTCAGGCCTGATCCTGGATCTGCGCAACAATCCAGGCGGATTGCTGAACCAAGCCGTGGCCGTGGCGGATGCCTTTCTGAGCGAAGGACAGATCGTCTACACCAAGGGCAAGGTCTCGCAGTCCGAGATGAATTTTGAAGCTTCCAGGAACGTGCTGGACGTGGATTCGCCCATGGTCGTCCTGATCAACGCCGGTTCCGCATCCGCTTCGGAGATCGTCGCCGGAGCCCTCCAGGACCACGGCCGGGCACTGATCCTCGGCGAGCAGACCTTCGGCAAGGGCTCCGTTCAGACCATCATTCCCCTGGCCGACGGTTCCGGGATCAAACTGACCACCGCGGTCTATTACACGCCCAGCGGGCGCTCCATCCAGGCCAAGGGCATTGATCCGGACATTTTCGTCCCCTTCATCGCCCAGAACAACGAGCAGGAAGCCCGAATGACCATCATGCGCGAAGGCGACCTGATCCGGCACCTGGAGAACGGCACGGAACAGCAAAGTGAGCTTGATCCTCCGAAAACCCAAGTTCAGGAAATGTTGGAACGGGACAACCAGTTGCGGATGGCCCTGGAAATGGTCAAGGCCATGCCGAGGCTGAAAGCATTACGGTAATCCGTCGCAAGGGGCCCCAGAGTATTTGCCGTATTCCCGAAGCGCCCTCACGCGGATGAAACTGAAGATCACACGTAACTACTCAGCCATTTCACCAATAAGACATGGAGTGTTCCGGCTTGTCCGTTTTTTTTGGCATCGCCTGTCTGACTGAGCCAGGATTCATTCATCGAACCATTGCTGGACGCCTGAAGCGTCAAATGTTGTTTATTCAGGCAATGGTTCGAAGTTACGAAGCCGGCGGAGGATTTGCGAGGCCGAAACGAGACAAGCCGGAACACGGCTGAGCAGTTTGCGATCACACGGATACGTAGTAGGCAATGACCGGCAAAACAACGAAGAAGAGTGCAAAATCTCCATCACGCTCAACTACCGCGGGCGCGAAGGGGACGGGCAAGGGAGCGGCCAAAGGAAAAAAAACCGCTTCCAAACAGCCGAGCAAGTCTGGACGGAAGCGTTCATCAAAAAAGCGCTTTTCCAGAACATGGTTGGCCCTTCTTGCTTTTGCCACCGGTCTGACGGCCATCACCATGGTCTGGGCATTAAACCTGTCGCCCTTGGAGAACCTTGCTCCTGCCGTGGTCTCAGCACCGAAACCGACGGCCTCCATATCCTCCCCGCCAGTGGCAACTCGGACGGCCACCGCTCCCGACGCGCCCGTCCGCCGACCCTCCCGGGCAACACCAGCCGCGGTCCCCGCCACGGCCTCTCCGGCCCCTGGACCGGAAGTGGCCAAGCTGGTTCAACCGCCCACCAGCTCCAGCCACGTGCGGGCCAAGGTCGTACCGGAATCGCCGACAGCTGTTCCTTCGCGGCACCAGGGCCGCGTCTACGAAGTCTTTGACGGCGAAGTCCTGGAGCAGCAGATCAAGGAAGTCGATCTGGCACTGGTCCAGACCATAATGGCTCTGAACCTGGATCCACGTACGGTTCGTCACCTGGATATCCAGATGAAAACCCGAAACAACCGGAAGTACCATACCCAATCCCTTTCCATCAGCCTCAACCAGGAAGCCCAGGACTTTGTGCGGGCACTCGGCCGGAATCTGGATTTATGGGTGGATAACGCCAAGCTGGAGCTGGTGCGCACGGATGCCGGGAAACAGGAGTGGCGCATCAGCTTGATGAACCTGCCCACCCACACCCTGTTCCTGGAGGAGAGCAGCCGCAAGCCCCCACCGCCTCCCAAACCCTCTCCGCCAGGAACTGGTCCGCGCCTGGTGGTGATCATTGACGACCTGGGCGAGAGCGTGCAGCAGGCCAGGGAACTGGCCGCCCTGTCATTTCCGGTCACTTTCGCCATCCTGCCGCACAGTTCCGAAACCCGGGAGGTGGCCAGGATCGGCGCTGCCGCGGGTCGGGACATCCTGCTGCACCAGCCCATGGAGCCCCTGGATTATCCGCACCGGGCGGACCCCGGTCCCGGCGCCCTCTTCGTGGGCATGTCCGAGGAACAGATTCTTTCGATCATGCGAACCAACCTTGCGCAGGTTCCCCAGGCCATCGGGGTGAACAACCACATGGGGTCGCGGTTCACCGCCGATGATCAGGGCATGGCCGCCGTGCTCCGGGAACTGCAACACCGCAATCTGTTCTTTTTGGACAGTCTGACCACGGGCAACTCCGTTGCCGAAAAGCAGGCCCGCAAAATCGGACTGGAGAACCTCCGACGCCACATATTCCTGGACAATATCCCGAACGTCCAGGCGATCCTCTTTCAGCTTCGCAAGGCCGAGCAGCTGGCGCATTCCACGGGCAAGGTCATAGCCATTGGCCATCCCTACCCAGAGACGCTGGAAGCCTTGAAGATCTGGGAAAAGGAACGAGATGCCCGGGTGTACGTGGTTTCACTGCGTTCGCTGGTTTCACAACAGGCCCTGGCCGTTCGGTGACCATATCAACTTGGTACCCACAGCCGCCATTGATCACGCATGTCTTCAAATCTATTCACCATCCCGGAACATCAGTCCGACGAGGAAGTCATCGAGCTGCTTGCTGAAGGTCGGGAACTGCGGATTGAACGAATTATTTCCCGGGGACATGCCTCCCCGCCCGGATTCTGGTACGATCAGGAACTGGACGAATGGGTGGCATTGCTGCAAGGTGAAGCCCGAGTCCGCTTCGAGAACGGAATCACCCGCCGACTTCAGGCCGGGGACTATCTGTTTCTTCCCGCTCGACTGCGCCACAGGGTGGAAAGCACAAGCACCGAACCGCCATGCGTCTGGCTGGCAGTGCACGGCAGTTTTCCGGAACAGGTGCGTGCTGCATCACGTGAGGGGAATCATGAAGTTTGACTGCGTCGCCCATCATCAGGCCCCATCGTGGCAGCGACGAGGAGGAGGGATAATCGTGCGCCATATATGCCGTTTCGCCGTCATCATCTGCATTTTTCTGCTGACGGGATGCTCCTATTCCAGTGTCGGCCATCTCCAGCGGCAGCCATGGATTCTGAACTCTCAGCAGCAGTTGGAGATGCGGTTTTGGAAATTCACCTACACCGCTCATCCCGCCCAAGGACGCTACACTCTTGTGGGCAAGGCCGAACCGGTTCTGGAAAATCTTGCTTCCGATCTGCACTGGATCGAGGATCTTTGGCTGGCCGTGTACCTCAGCGACGATAAGGGACGTGTTCTGGCTCAGGACCTGACCATTTTTACCGGTCTGCCCTTGGATTCCGAGAAGGGAATCCAGTTCGCCTTCACATTGCGGCCGGACCAGCTCAGCCGATCTTCTTTCTTGCAGGTGACGTTCGGCTACAATATGACGCTGACCCCTCACGAACAGTACACCGTGGAGGATCTGCCCGCAAAACAGCGTTCCGGAGAGCGAACACGAGTTTTTTTCGCTCATGAAGGCGCTCTGACCAAGATCTAAACTAATTTCGCCATGGACATCCCCCATCTTTATTCCTAACTAGTTTTGCTTTGCCGTGCAGGTTCTCGTGGACACTCCAGGATGGCGCTGGCAATAAGTACGCATTCTTTTTCTTCAGGTCGCCCGAGGGGCGCCAAGAGAGAACCCGGTGCAACTCCGGGACGGTCCCGCCGCTGTAAATCCCATGCAACCCGACGGTGTTGCGATTGCCACTGGAGCCGTGTTCCGGGAAGGCCTGCCGTAACGGGGGGGGATGAGTCAGAAGACCTGCCTGAAGAGCATTTTTCGCCCCGCACGAGGATGTTGGGAGCGAGCATTCCTGAGCTGCCCGGCTCGACTGATTCTATGCAGGAACACGGTTCCCCCTGGTCCAGGCTACGTGGCCTGGAGCCGATGAGTTTGTGCGACTGGCCCGGTCGTGTAAGCGCCGTATTATTTCTGGGAGGCTGCGACCTGCGCTGCCCCACCTGCCACAATTTCCAGCTGGCCTGGGAAACCTGGAACACCCCCTGCCTCCCCCGCTCCCAAGTCATGGATCTTCTTCGAAAACGATCTTCCTGGCTGGACGGCTTGGTCGTGACCGGCGGCGAGGCCGCCTTGTCCGCGGACCTGCCGGAATGGCTGGCCGATCTTCGAGCGCATGTCGGCTTGCCCATCAAGCTTGATACCAACGGTATGCATCCTGCAGTGATTGAACGCACCGTGACCGCCGAGGCAGTCGACCTGGTGGCCGTGGACATCAAGGGACCCTGGTCGAAATATCCGCTTCTAACCGGCAACAGGGCGACCCCTGAACAGGCCAGAGCCAATATGAAGCAAATTTTTGCATTAGCTCGAGACAAACCCGGCTCGTTTCAGTTCCGAACCACGCTGGTTCCGGAACTGACACAGGACGACCTGAACGCGATGCAACACCTTCCGCCTCCGGGATTTGTGTTGCAAATGCAACGTTTCAAAACCCCCGCAACAGTTATTGAGAGGAGATGACATGCTGACCCACATTTGCAAACGTGATGGCCGAACCGAGACCTGGGCCGTGGACAGGATAGCCGCGGCAATTTTCAAAGCGCTGAAGGCCTGTGGAATCCAGGACGCTCTTTTGGCCGATCGATTGGCCCGCAATGTGGAAAAGCGGCTTATGGAAGCAGGTCTGGTGATTCCGGACCAGGAGCAGGTTCAGGACCAGGTTGAGGCTGCCCTGATGCAGTCGCGACAGTTCGACGTGGCCAAGCGGTATATTCTTTACCGGGAAAAACGTCGCCAGATCCGGGAACAGAAGGCGGCGTTCCTGGACATCACGGACACCATCGACGCCTACGTGAACAAGTCCGATTGGCGCGTGGCAGAGAACGCGAACATGTCCCACTCCTTTCAGGGGCTGATGCTGCACCTCTCAGGCACGGTCCAGGCCCGATACGCCCTGGAAAAATACCCCGTGGAAGTGCGTCAGGCCCACGAACACGGATATTTCCACATCCATGACCTGTCCTTCGGACTTGCCGGATATTGCGCAGGCTGGAGTCTGCGCGACCTGCTTCTGGAAGGATTCAACCTCGAGGGGCGTTCATCCGCCGGACCGCCCAGGCATTTCGACTCCGCAATGGGCCAGATGGTCAATTTCCTGGGCACCTTGCAAAACGAATGGGCCGGTGCCCAGGCCTTCAACAATGTGGACACCTATCTGGCTCCCTTCATCCGCCACGACGGCCTGGACTACGCCCAGGTCCGGCAGGCCGTGCAAAAATTCGTGTTCAACCTGAACACCACGTCCCGCTGGGGAGGACAGAGTCCGTTCACCAACCTGAGCTTCGATCTCGTCGCGCCCAAACACTTGGCCTCGGAAGCCGTGATCATCGGCGGCAAGCCCGACGACAGCCTGACCTACGGTGATTTTCCCGAGGAAATGGAAATGATCAACCGGGCCTTCCTGGAAGTGATGCTTCAGGGCGATTACCACGGCCGCATTTTCTCCTTCCCCATCCCCACGTACAACGTGACCGAGGACTTTCCCTGGGAGACGCAGGTCGGCAGACTGCTGCTGCAACTGACCGCCAAGTACGGCGTTCCCTACTTCCAGAACTTCATCAATTCGGACTTCAAGCCGGAGGATGTGCGCTCCATGTGCTGCCGGCTGCAGATGGACCTGCGCGAACTGCGCAAGAAGGTCGGGGGACTTTTCGGTGCCGGCGACCTGACCGGCTCCATCGGCGTGGTGACCCTGAACCTGCCCAAACTGGCCTTCCTGGCCCATGACGAGGAAGACTTTCTGGATCTGATCACTGAGTATGCTGAACTGGCCAGGGAAAGCCTGGAATTCAAGCGCAAGCTGATCAACGACAACCTGGAACGGGGCATGTTCCCCTTTACCAAGCGGTACCTCAAGAACGGCTTTCGGGGCCATTTCTCGACCATCGGCCTGATTGGCGGCCATGAAGCCTGTCTCAACCTGCTGGGCAAGGGCATCGAATCCTCCGCCGGCATCCGCCTGATGCGCAAAATCCTGTTCCACCTCCAGGAACTGACCCGGCGCTTCCAGGAGGAGACCGGCAATCTCTACAACCTGGAAGCCACCCCGGCGGAAGGAGTCAGCTACCGCCTGGCCAAGCTGGACAAGGCGCTGTACGCCGGCATCAAGGCCTCGGGCAACGGCGTTCCGTATTACACCAATTCCACCGCCCTGCCCGTGGATCTCGGGCTGGACGTCTTCGCCGCACTTGAGCACCAGAACCAGCTTCAGACCCTCTATACCGGAGGCACGGTCTTCCATACCTTCCTGGGCGAATCGGTGGCCGACCCGGATTCCCTGAAGGCATTCCTGATCAAGGCCATGTCGCTCACGAAACTCCCCTACATCTCCATCACTCCGACCTTTTCCGTATGCAAGGACCATGGCTATCTCTCCGGCGAACACCCCGCCTGCCCGCAATGCGGCGAACCGGCGGAGGTCTACACCCGAGTCGTCGGCTACTACCGCCCGGTCCAAATGTGGAACCGCGGCAAACAGGCAGAATACGCGGAACGCAAGGTGTTCGCGGGATTGTCCGCGGATGCTTGCTGAAGGATTAAAAAAAGGCCCTGTTCGTTTGAACAGGGCCTTTTGGATTTCATTGGCCTGTGCCGAATATAAAAACTATGGCGGAGGGAGAGGGATTTGAACCCCCGGACCCCTCTCGGGGTCAACGGTTTTCAAGACCGCCGCCTTCAACCACTCGGCCATCCCTCCAAAGAATAGCTCTCTAATCCGAGACGCTTTCTCTGTCCAGTACTGGCCTGGAAACTGATGCAAGTCCGCTGGTGAGCCGGTTCAGGACATCACAGATGAGTAGTTGCCGAAAACCCGCTGGGATGACACTGGAAGTTGGCCAGGGTCTCTGTTAGGTTGCCTTCCTTCATGTCCAGTCCCCCCTCATCAATAAATCTTTCCGGACCGGTTCATGGCGCATCCGACGCCGTTCCTCCCGACCAGGTTCCAAAGTACACGTTCCTGAGCATGATCGGGGTGAACTTGATGGTTTTCATGGCCACCCTGGACATGAGCATCGTCAACGTGGCCCTGCCGAGCCTGGCCAAGCAACTGAATACGGATTTCGCCACGGTGCAGTGGGTCGTTCTCAGTTATGTGCTGGTGGTCGCCTCCCTGCTGCTGATGGTCTCCCGTCTAGGCGATATCCGCGGAAAAAAGCGCATCTTCAGCCTGGGGCTGGGCATCTTTACCCTGGGTTCGCTGTTGTGCGGTCTGGCTCCCAGCGTGGGCTGGCTGATCTTCTTTCGGGCTCTGCAGGCCGTGGGCGCGGCCATGAGCCAGGCTCTGGGCATCGCCATCGTCACGGAACTCGCGCCGCCCCATCGCCGGGGCCGGGCCATCGGCCTGATCGGCGCCTCCGTGGCCATGGGCCTGTCGCTCGGGCCATCCCTGGGGGGACTGATCATCGAATTCGTCGGCTGGCGCTGGATATTCCTGATCAACGTGCCCCTGGGCATTCTGGCCCAATTGATCATTTATCGGCACATGCCGCCCCTGGCTCCGGCGAAACGCGATCAACGCTTCGACGTGCCCGGCGCGGTACTGACCGCCATCACCCTGGTCGCCTATTCCATGGGCATGACCTTCGGCCAGAAGATCGGCTTCGGCTCACCGCTGAGCCTGACGCTTCTTGCCGTCGCGGCTGTTTCCCTGTTCGGTTTCATCGCCGTGGAACGGCGGGTCAAGCAGCCCATGATCGACCTGACGCTGTTTCGCAATCCGCTGTTCAACATGAACCTGATCATGTCCGTGCTGGTCTTCATTTCCCTGTCCGCCGGCTTCATCATGCCGTTTTTCCTGCAACTGGCCCAGGGCCGTCCACCCAGCGAAGTGGGCCTGTTGATGATGGTCATTCCCCTGAGCATGGGCCTGGTGGCGCCCTTTGCCGGAGCGCTGTCCGATCGTTTCGGTCCCCGCGGCCTGAGCCTGCTGGGTCTGGTCATCCTGGTCTGCGGCTGTCTCGCCGTCAGCACGCTGACCCTGGAAACCTCATGGTGGGGTTTCGCGCTGCGGGTCATGCCCGTGGGGCTGGGAGTCGGCCTGTTCCAGGCTCCGAACAACAGCGCCATCATGAGCGCCGTGCCGCGGGAGCACCTGGGCGTAGCCTCGGGACTGCTGAACTACTCCCGTGTCTTCGGCCAATCCACGGGATTGCCCCTGATCGGCTCCATCTTCACCATCTTTGTCGTTTCCGTAACCCTTGAACCGGTCCGGACGGATTTTACTCTGGTTCCCCCCGAAGCCCTGGCCGCGGGAATTGCCGGCGCCTACAGATTTCAGGCCGTGCTGCTCCTGGCGGCCATCGGACTGGGCATTGCGGCCTGGGTCGTTGATCATCGCCGCGGCAGCGCGTCTCTGCCTCCGGCCGCGAGAATCGAACGGCCTACCTCGGGGGGATGACCATGATCACGGATAATCGGGCCAAACCCTGCCTCGTCGAGGATTTTACGGGATATGCGGCCGCACTGAGCAACGTTCTCGACGCAGTCGGCGCACCTGTTGTATTGAAACGGCGCAAACGAGTAATCATCAAACCCAATCTCGTGAACACCTCGCCGTTTCCGGTGACCACGCACCCGGACATGGTTCGCGCTTTGGTGGAATATATTCGCAGGCACTCCAAAGCCCGCATCGTCCTGGCCGAAGGCTGTGGAGACGCATGCCGAGAAACCGCGGAGATCTTCGCCTGCCTGGGCTACACGCAATTGGCCGCGGAGTATGACCTTGAACTGCTGGATTTAAACCGTGCGCCCCTGATGCGGATGACCAACCCCGAGTGCTCGTTCTTTCCGGAAATCTACCTGCCCCGGGCCGTCATGAGCGGCCTGCTTATTTCCGTGGCCGTACTCAAGCGGCACAGCCTGTCCCAGGTCACCCTGAGCATGAAGAACATGCTCGGCCTTGCGCCGCCGTCGCATTATCAATGCGGCGGCTCGTGGAAGAAATCAGCCCTGCACGCGGACATGCAGCGCGCCATTTTCGAGTTGAATTGCTACCGCGCTCCGGATCTGGCCGTCATCGACGCCAGCGTCGGTCTGGCTGACTACCACCTGGGCGGACCGGTCTGTTCGCCGCCGGTGAACAAGATCGTTGCCGGCTTCGATCCCGTGGCCGTGGATGCAACGGGCGCGGCTCTGCTGAACATGGATTGGCGCATAATAGGCCATATTCAAATGGCCCACGGCCGGCTGGGACATGCCGAAGTCCCCGGGGAATGATCATCGCCTTGTTTAGTGACTTATTCCTGTGTTCCTGTCAGAAAAACAAGAATGTTTGAACCGCAAAGGACGCAAAGTTGAAGACCCAAAGCAGAAGTATTGTCCAAAACCGGGTATCGGTTTTGGACAAGGCTGCCTTTTCATTTGCCGTTGCTCGGCAAATGAAAAAACTTCCTGCCTTCCTTGGCGAACTCTGTGACTTGAGCAAAGCGGGCGGTTCAAAAGCCTTCTGTTTGGTTTGCGGGCATGGCCTGTATTAGTTGACCTCCCATGACCACGACTTCGAACTCCGACATCCCTCTACCCCGTGAATTCCCTCACGTCCTGGTGGTCCAGGCTTCGGCCGGAGCCGGCAAGACGTACAGCCTCGGGTTGCGCTTTCTGCAGCTCCTGGCCCGGGCTGGGAGTCCGTCCACCGGAGCCCTGGGCAGCATCCTGGCCCTGACCTTCACCGTGGCCGCGGCCCAGGAGATGAAGTCCCGGATCATCGCCTTTCTCAAGGATATCGCCCTGGAAACCCCGGCCGGATCACTCCTACGGGAGCAAAGCGGCCTGAATCCGGCCGCGGCGGCTGCCTGGCTGGACTGCATCCTGGAGCATTTCCAACGTTTCCAGGTCAAAACCATCGACAGTCTGCATTTCCAACTCGTACAGGCTCTGGGCAAGCGCATGAATCTCTGTCCAGAGCTGGAAGCCAGCTTTGACCAGTCGGCATGGTCCAAGGTGGTCCTGGAAGGTCTGCTGGCCCGGACCGACTGGGATCAGCTGGTGATTTCCGGTTCCGGGCCGGAAGCGACCGATTCGCTGCTGGGGCTTTGGGACGGAATTTTTCAGGTCTACCTGCACCAGGAAATGCACAGCGGATTGCGCTTTCTGCCCTGGTTGGAGAAGCAGGTGCGCGGCGTGGTCAGCGACCTGAACCAGCTTTTGACGCCCCTGGCCGCCACGTCCCTGGACGATCTGAGGGCCGCGCAGAGCCAATTACTGCACTGCTGCCGGGAGATGACCGAGGCCCTGGAGCGTGCCGGAATTTTGGATCAGGTTTCCAGGTTCGACGCCGCGGACAAGCTGGGCAATCCCTTGGCCGAATTGGATTCGGCCTTCTTTACCAAGACATCGGCCACGGAGCTGTTCAAGAAGAAAGTTCATTGTCATCCGGCGCTTCCGGAATGCTGGGATCTTTATATGGGAGTCTGCCGGGCCAGGAATGCGTACCTGCTGGCCAGGGCCCGACTGCATGCCGCTCCCCTGGCCCGGCTCCAGCTCGTCGTCAGCCGGGAGTTGGAACGCCTGGGGCAATCCCAGGGCCTGCTCATGGGCGGCTGGTGGACCCGACTGATCCGCCAGCATCTGGACCGGGAGGAACTGCTCCAGGAGGCCGCCATGATCCTCGGGATGCGCTGGCGGCACCTGCTCATCGACGAATTCCAGGACACCAGCCGGGAACAATGGGAAGTGCTCCGGGAACTGGCCGTGGAGGCTCTGTCCGAAGGCGGCAGCCTGTTTTGCGTCGGCGACGTGAAACAGGCCATCTATCGCTGGCGCGGCGGTGACTGGCGGCTCTTCTTCGAACCACTCGATCCTCGGGTGACGCCCAATGTCCCTGAAGGGAACCGGATGCGCACCGTCCTGCCCTTCAACCGCCGCTCCTGCCCGGAAGTGGTGGCCTGGAACAACGCCTGCTTTGCCAGCCTGGACAAGCCCGACGCCGCAATGCTTCTGGCAGACGCCATGATCCCGGCCAAGGAAAAAACCCAGGCTCGTTCGCATCTGGCCTCCACCATCACCGAACTCTACGCCGAGTCCGCCCAGCTCCCATGGAAAGAGTGTTCCGGGGCAATCCACGTCACCGAGATCAAGGCCGAAGACACCCAGGAGTACAAAGCCAAGGCCATGCTGACCCTTATCGCCGAGATCGAGGCCCTGCACGCCCGGGGCGTCAGCCACGGCGACATGGCCGTACTGGTCCGAACCAACACCGAGGCCGGAGAGTGCGCCCAAAACCTGCTTGCCGCATCCATTCCGACCATCACCGAGCAGAGCCTGGTCATTTCCGGTCACCCCGCGGTCCGGGGCCTGCTGGCTCTGCTGACGTGGCTGGACAATCCGGGCGACGACGCCGCGCTGGATGCGCTTTGCAGAAACCCTCTGCTCTTTGCCGAAATTCTGGATGATGTGCCGGATATGTGCACTCTTCTCCTGGCCGCGCCGGTCCCCCTGAGAAAAGACGATCCGTTGCAGGCCGCGGGATGCGTTCAGCCTGGAATGCGTGAAGAAGCTCACATTGTCGGCGGTGAAGATGCCGCTGATGGCGATGCGCCGAGAAATGAAACAGCCGCACCGCTCTATCGTCGCCTGCAGGAAGCGCATCCCGCGTTCTGGGCGGAGCACCTTGAACCATTCTGGAAACACGCCGGTTTTCGCGGAGCCTATGAACTGCTGCTGGCTGCTGTTGCCCATTTCCGCTTGCGGGAGCTTCCCCTGGGCCAATGGGCCTGGGTGGAAAAATTGCTGGAATCCGCCTTGAACGCGGAAGCCCAAGGGTACACGACATTATCCGGATTCCTGGAATTCTGGCAGGAGAACGGCAGCTTCTGCGTGGTCGGACTGCCCGAAGGACTTGCCGCGGTGCGGGTCATGACCATGCACAAGGCCAAGGGACTGGAGTTTCCCCAGGTCTTCCTGCCCCTGCTCGGCTACGGCGACAAGAACCGCCCCGCGCATCTGCTGTTCCAGTCCGAAGACGAGGCCCCGTATCTGGCGGCCACGACCAAGCCGCGTTGCGCGGAAGTAACGGAGTTCATGGACTCGGAACTGATCAAAACCATGGCTGAAGAACTGAACCTGCTCTATGTCGCCCTGACCAGGGCCAGGGCGGGACTGCATATCTTTCTTGCGGACACCGAGACGGCCAGGTCCTCCCATGCCGCGAGCTGGCTGCGGGCTGTGATGCCGGGATGAGGGTGTTCGGCGGGACGTTGCGAGCAGGATTAGAGTATTTACAGGGATCGATTTCGATTTCGATTTCGATTGCTTTTTGGTAACTAGTCTGCCCTGAAAATAGATCAACTATTTAAAATTGTTAGACATTTTTTCTATTTCGTAGTACATTTTCAACCAGTTACTGCAGTATTTCTGTAATAAGCCGGTCGAAAAATCACTGATTTTGGAGTGACTATGAAGGCGAAAAAGAAAAATTGTAATCAAGGCAACTTCCTCTATCCGGATTTGTTGAAACAACTCAATCCCCATCATTCTCTGCTTCAACTGGCTAAACAGATCCCTTGGCAGCACTTCGATGATGAGTTTACGGTTTACTACAGCGAGAAAGGGCGCCCAGCAAAACCAATCCGGCTCATGGTCGGGTTGATGATCCTCAAGCAATTGGA